>NZ_JBFRST010000003.1:130828-172662 GCF_041473705.1 Vibrio sp. 10N.222.55.B11 | reverse complement strand
TCATTCTTAAGTAACTTGCGTAGACTCATCAAAACTCACGCAACCATCCCTGTTAACGATCTTATCAAGTTGATAAATCCGAAACTTAGAGGGTGGGCGAATTACTATCGCCACTGTGTTGCTAAACAAGTATTCGGGTATGTCGGCCACAAACTATTCCAAGCGTTATGGCACTGGGCAGTTAGACGTCATCCAACCAAGTCCAAAGACTGGGTTGTTCATAAGTATTTTCTCAATCGTAAAGGCCAGTGGCAATTTCACGGTTGGCAGAAAATCATGGACATGGACTGTCACTTCAATCTGTTCCAAATAGCTAAAGTGCCCATCGAGCGACACGTAAAAATCAGGAATGCAGCGACCCCTTTTGACCCTCAATACCAAGAATATTTGGTGAAGAGAAAATCTAAAAGGCTAGCTCGTAACTCTTGGAAAGAGCCTGTCCCGACTGCGTTATAAGTTGCTGGGTATCAATGATGCCTTAGTGGAGGCTTGAGCCGTATGCAGTGAAAGTTGCACGTACGGTTCTGAGGAGGGTGGCACCTAGCAACAGGTGCCGTCTATCCGACAGAAATTATTTTCAAACTTTGCAGGTTGATTGTGATCACCAAGCGATTCTGTCGTTGATAACAGAAAAAAAAGAACACCGTCTAGATAGAGAGGCGAATAGATCGCCTCTCTTTTTTTATTCGTTTATCGCGATCTCACCTAAGGGCACATAACGTGCTTTGTTGTCCTCTCTGTAAAAGTTTTGCTTTTTTATTTGCCATCCGTAACGAATGTATTTGGTATCGGTTAGGTAATAGCCTTCTCCCATGGCAAAGCGCTCACGGTGTTCAACGCTTTTCTCAGGGTCATTAAGAAAAGCCGTTTCAGGGTGATTAAGGCATGCTTTGCGCAGCTCTGGAAATAGGTTTCGAGAGTGTTTCGACCAAGCGAGAATGATGGTCTTTAGCGTTTTGGTGTGAAACTCTCCAGCATACGGTTCACTGATTTCAGCGTCATAGTCCGTGAGTGTGGCAACAATCACGCCCTTTGCCCATTGTGGTACTTCTAAGGTCTCTTGAAACGCCTCCTCCGCTTGTTGGTGTTCACGCCACGTTCTTTCCCGCTCCTGTTGTTTGGCTTCTTCTTTTGCAGCTTCTTCGGCTTTAGCTTGCTCCTCGACCTGTTTAACCTGCATACGTCCTACGTCTACGAATGAGTGGTCCAATTCATAAGTGTTTATGAGTTCGATTAACTGCTGGTGGTGTTTGTCATAAAGCCAAGGCTTATCGACATCCCCTTTATGCTGACGGTAATAACGAGCCATACTTAAGCAGTGCTCAGCAAAGCCTTGATCATTACCACCACATCCTAAATCTAAGCGGCATTCATGTTGATGTTCATTATCAAAGGTCACGGTTACTTTTGTTTTATCGTACCCGCCTAATGGGTTACGTTTGGCAACTTCCAGCGCTTTCTTTTCGAACTCATTAAAGTCATAGAGTGTCTCTTCAGTGAACCCGCGAGATTCTGACCATTGGACAAGTACCGTGATCGGTTTAATTTTTTTTGCCTCTGATGTGAGTAAAGAATCATGTTGGTCTTTGGATGAGCTGTTTGGTTGTGTTGTTTGCATGAGTGCTTCCTTTTTACGAATAAAATAAAAAGACCACCTTGATAACAAGGTGGCCTCTAGAGTGGTGGGTGAACGTGTTTGTGGGTCGTTAAGCTGGTGGGTTGTGTTTTAACGTATTAGATAGAATGCTTCTTTACAGCGTGATAGGGCGGCTCTGAGCCATTTATCCAGCACTTGCCTTGGTAGCCATTGATGAGCTGCTGAAAGAGCCACATCTCAAAAGCAGACTTGGGTTTTATTGAGACATCAAAGCCATCGTCATCAAATCGTTGTCGTTCTTTCCAAGTTGCATCTAAATCACTTAGCTGCGTTTTTAACTTATCTAGTTGGGTTTGTTTCGAGGTGTCCAATGGCGCTTTAAGCCATATCTCTAGAGTGTGGCAATACGGCATCACGCCATAGTCTTTAGCGAGATTCAGAGTATTACGTAATGCACGTATCCAACCTTCTGCTTTGGTATCGCGACCATTGAGTTTGACTTCACCTGATTCAGCGGCTGCTGACCAGTCACAACCGTATTTCACGAGTAGTTGGTTGAAGGTGTTTACACCACAGAACTGCCAGCTACGTGCTCGTTTGTTTGTCTCCGTGTCAAAGAGATTGCTAGAGCCAATGAGCATGTGGAGCATAAATAGGTCGTCTTCACGCAGTCTAAGTATGTAACGTTCATACAGGGCTTGTTTGAGTTCGTTGGCGCTTTGAGTGGTGGTGTGATTTAAACGTTCTGTGAAGAAGGTACAGGCTTGCTGAGCGACGTCTTCTTTTGGTACACGCAGTGCCAGTAGTTCATAGACAATGTCATAGGACATAAGGTATTTCTCCTGTGAAAGAGTACGGTAGTAAAATCATGGTGATAGCTAGAAGCGAGGGAGCGGTAGTGTGGTGTTGTTATCAACTACTGACAGGTATTAGCGGTTACGCAACTCGATTGGGTTGTAGACTCCCTTGGCAAAATTAACGATAAATTTGGATTCCCATAGTGTGTATAGCTTGTCGGTGTTGGGTGCGCTGATACTCTTTAAACCGGAGTATCGCGTGAAGACTGTGTCATGAGTGAAATCGAACTCAATGTCTCGCTCAAGTGTCGGGTAAGGGTATCCATTGAAGCTAAAATCTGTGATGCAAAGGATTGAATAGAGGTTGTTAATGTTATTTGACAATGCAATCTCAACAGGGTGATAGCCTCCATGTTCAGCGGTGTAGTGCTTGTTACTGAAATGGATGATGTGATGACCCTCTACGAGTCTTGTGTGTTTGTTTAGAACGTTGTTTAACGTATCCAGAAGAGCCTGAGATATAGGCAAAGCCGTCCTGATGAATGAAGTTGTTGGCAAGGGATTCCTATGCATAAGCGGCTCCTTTCTTTATCTGTGGGGTTATGCATAGTGATTAAATATATTTGAAAAAATTTTGATTCAAATGGATGGCAGGGGTAGAAGGGCGTGATACTGAATGGGGAGTCATTTCGACTAAAACAAAAAATTCATATATAAAACCGGAGTGCTGAAAGTTTGGTTTTGCGCATTGTTGATTCTTCAATTCTCCCGTATTCTCCGTGTTTCAAAATGGATAAAGAATTCACGAGAGTACAACTCGGTGGTTGCTGAAATAGTAGCGATTAAAAAATCAGCGACATAGTTAAAGTCAGCTTAGAAAAACACTTAGAGACTTGCCTTTAAAGATAGGCTCTCATCAGTTTTAAACTCGGTGGCTTTTTGACGTTTAAAAGTGAAGCTCTCAAAGCCTAGATACCAGAGCAAGAAGCTCAGGTTTAACTGAATCCCTAAACACAATATGACGAACATGTGCCGACTGTTTTCACGATGTCGGTCAATAGTTGAAATGAATTGAGCAGAATATGAATAAGCAACAATTAGCGGCAAAAATCTGGGAATCAGCGAACCAGATGCGTTCAAAGATCGAAGCAAACGAATACAAAGACTACATCTTAGGTTTCATCTTTTACAAGTATCTCAGCGACCAACAGGTGCAGTTTGTCACCAAAGAAGGGATGACGTCTGATGAAATCAAAGCGCTAACTGAAGAAGACGCTGAAACAGTCAAATACATTCAAGATAATCTTGGCTATTTTATTGCTTACGAAAATCTGTTTTCAACGTGGGTTGCTCCAACGTCCGACTTTGACGAATCTAACGTGCGTGATGCACTTTCTGCTTTTAGCCGTTTGATTTCCCCTACTTACAAAAAGTTGTTTGAAGGCATCTTTACTACCCTAGAAACAGGGTTAAGCAAACTTGGCGAAAGTGCGGGCAAGCGAACTAAAGCTATCAGCGACTTGCTGCACTTAATCAAAAGTATCCCTATGAACGGTCAGCAAGGCTATGACGTTCTGGGTTACATCTACGAGTACCTGATTGAAAAATTTGCGGCTAATGCGGGTAAAAAAGCTGGAGAGTTTTATACGCCTCATGAGGTCTCGGTTCTTATGTCGCACATCATTGCTCATGAACTCAAAAATAAAGACACCATTGAGATTTACGATCCAACGTCCGGCTCTGGCTCACTCCTTATCAATATTGGTGAAGCCGTTGAAAAATACGCTAAAAACAAAGACAGCATTACCTATTATGCGCAAGAGTTAAAAGCGAATACTTATAACCTTACCCGTATGAATCTGATCATGCGTGGTATTAAAGCCAGCAACATTAAAACCCGCAATGGCGATACTCTAGAAGACGATTGGCCATACTTTGATGAGAATGACCCACAAGGCACTTATGATGCATTATACGTGGACGCTGTTGTCTCTAACCCGCCGTATTCACAACAATGGGACCCTAGCTATAAAGATAGCGATCCTCGTTATTCGCGTTTTGGTCTAGCCCCAAAAACTAAAGCCGATTTTGCCTTTCTATTGCACGATCTCTATCACCTAAAGCCCGATGGTATTATGACCATTGTATTACCTCATGGTGTGTTGTTCCGTGGTGGTGAAGAGGGGGAGATCCGCAAACAGCTTATTGAGCAGAACCACATCGATGCCATTATTGGTTTGCCGGGTAATATCTTCTTTGGTACGGGTATTCCAACCGTGATTTTAGTGCTGAAGCAAAAGCGCCAGAATACCGATGTCTTGGTTGTTGATGCGTCTAAACACTTTATTAAAGAAGGCAAAAACAACAAGCTACAAGCGAGTGATATTAAGCGTATTGTTGATGTTGTTATCAATCGTGAAAGTATCGATAAATTCTCACAAGTCGTGAGTAAAGAAACTTTGCGCAGCAATGGCTACAACTTAAACATACCACGCTATGTGGACTCTTCAGCAGCGGCTGAAAGCTGGGACTTACACGCCACCATGTTAGGCGGCATCCCTAACAGTGAGATAGATGAACTCAATGCATACTGGCTTGCTTTACCACAGCTACGTGGTTCTTTGTTTACGGCTAAATCTTCAGCGTACAGTGAGCTGGCGATTGCTAAAGATGCGGTTAATACAAGCATTAGCAGTCACCCACAGGTGGTAGAGTTTATCGCAGGTTACAAACAGGCTTTTGCTGGGTTTGATGACGACTTAAATACCAAACTCATTAAAGGTTGGGAAGGGGTTAAACGCAATCAACAAGAGGCTTCATTAAGTGTTGAACTATTTAACCGCCTAAGTCCTATTGCTTTAATCGACAAATATCAAGCCTACCAACTCCTGAATAACCAATGGCAAATCATTAGTGCCGATTTAGAAATGATGCAAACGGAAGGTTTTGACGCGACTAAGCAAGTTGAACCGAATATCGTTATCAAAAAGAAAAACGGTAAAGATACTGAGGTACAAGATGGCTGGAAAGGTCATATATTACCTTTTGGTTTAGTGCAAAAAACTCACTTAAGTGATGACCTAGCAGCGTTGGCTAAACAAGAGAATCGTTTGGCTGAAATCTCAAGCTCTCTTGAAGAAATTTTAGAATCGCTTAGTGAAGAAGATAAAGAGCTTGCTACGGTAAAAGAAAGCAAAGATGCTTTTGTTAATGCTGAAGTAGCAAAGGCTGCTAAGACTTTCTTGAAAGAGCAGAAAGACAGTAATGTTAAGTTCAATGAAGATAGCCTTGTGCCTGAAGAAAGCTATAAGGCCAAGATTATCCTCACTAACAAACTTATCAATGAAGAAAAAACACTGAAAAAAGCAGTGAAAGAGGCAGCAACTAAACTGCATCTTAAAACCAAGACTACCATTGAGGGCTTAAGCGACGAGCAAGTGAACAATCTACTGCACCTAAAATGGATCGCGCCATTAAGTAACGAGCTCACTGCAATGCCAAGCAGTTTGATTACCCAGCTTACTAATAAGGTACAAGCCCTTGCGGATAAATACGCTGTAACTTATTCGCAAGTCGCGAGTGACATCAAAACCACCGAAGATGAATTAGCGGAAATGATGGACGGGCTTACGGGTAACGAGTTTGATATGCAGGGCTTAGCTGAACTGACTAGCTTGTTGAAGGGCGAATAAGATGAGTGTGGATAAAAATGTGCCAGAAATCCGTTTTAAGGGATTTAGTGGGGAATGGGAGCATTTTTCTATTGAGTGCTGCTCCAGTTTGATAACTAAAGGTACAACTCCAATGACCATAGGTAGGAGTTTCGTTGATAGTGGTATTTCTTTCGTAAAAGTCGAATCAGTAGATGAAATAGGCAATATAAATCAATCAAAGTTTGCATATATTGATGTTGAGACAGACCAAATTTTGGCAAGATCAAGAATTAATGAAAATGATTTATTGATATCGATTGCGGGCGCCTTAGGAAGAGCTGCAATAGTAAAAAAAGAAATATTACCAGCAAATACCAATCAGGCACTGGCTATTGTTAGGTTAAAAAATGATTCCCTTGTTACAGTTGAATTCCTATATCACTTCACTAAAACTAAAGATTTTAGAGATTTTGTAGACGCTTCAGCTTCACAAGGTGCACAGCCGAACTTATCGCTTGGCGATATTTCTAACGTAAGAATTCTTGCCCCTAAAAAAGAGGAACAAGAACAAATCGGCAACTACTTCCAAAAACTTGATACGCTGATCAACCAACATCAACAAAAGCATGACAAGCTCAGTCACTTGAAAAAAGCCATGCTGGAAAAGATGTTCCCCAAACAAGGCGAAACCGTTCCAGAAATCCGTTTTAAAGGGTTTGGTGGGGAGTGGGAGGAGAAGCCCTTTGGAACATGCTTTGCTAACGTACCAAACAATACCCTTTCTCGAGCTGAGCTAAACTACCGAACTGGATTGGCAAAAAACATTCACTATGGAGACATATTAATTAAATTTGGTGAAACTTTAGATGCAGATAGTGAACTGATACCGTTTATTACAAATAATGATGTTGCTAATAAGCTGAAACATACCGCTTTGCAGAGTGGTGACATAGTGATTGCTGATGCTGCCGAAGATAATACTGTTGGGAAGTGTGTAGAATTAATCAATGTAGGTGATCTGTTGGTTTTTTCTGGATTGCACACTATTGCAGTTAGGCCAACCCAGCCTTTTGGTTCTAAGTATCTTGGTTACTACTTAAACTCAGGTTCATACCATGACCAGCTTTCATCATTGATGCAAGGAACAAAAGTACTATCAATATCAAAGACCGCAATACAGAACACTCTTGTCGTATTTCCAAATAACGTTGAAGAGCAAGCTGCTATAGGTAATTATTTCCAAAAACTCGATGCACTGATCAATCAACACCAACAACAGATCACTAAACTCAATAACATCAAGCAGGCCTGCTTGAGCAAAATGTTTGTCTAGCAGGGAGCGTGTATGACTACCTTTAAAACCGAAGCACAATTTGAGCAGGCTTTTATTGAAGTTCTCACCCAAACAGGGTGGGAATCTGAAGTTCTCAAAAACAAAACGGAAGCGGAGTTGCTGCAAAACTGGGCAAACATTTTGTTTGAAAACAACCGCCAACAAGATCGTTTAAACGATGTGCCGCTGACTGTAACTGAAATGCAGCAGATTATTGAGCAGATAAAAGAGTTGAAAACGCCGCTCAAACTCAACGGTTTAATTAATGGTAAAACGGTCGCGATTAAACGAGACAACCCTGATGACTCGCTGCACTATGGCAAAGAAGTCAGTTTGAAAATTTATGACCGCCAAGAAATTGCAGCAGGTCAAAGCCGTTACCAAATTGTGCAGCAACCCAAGTTCGAACGAGGTAGCCCGTTACGCAACGATCGTCGTGGTGATGTACTGTTGTTAATAAACGGAATGCCAGTCATTCATATTGAGCTAAAGCGCAGCGGCGTTCCGGTGAGTCAAGCGGTCAACCAAATTGAAAAGTACTCTAAAGAAGGCATTTTTAGCGGCCTCTTTTCGCTTATCCAAGTCTTTGTTGCCATGGAGCCGGATGAGGCTAAATACTTTGCTAACCCCGGACTAGATGGCAAGTTTAACCCTGACTATCAATTCAGTTGGGCCGATTATAATAACGAGCCTGTGAATCATTGGAAGGATATTGCCTCTAAGTTGCTATCTATCCCAATGGCACATCAGTTGATAGGTTTTTACACCGTCGCTGATAATACTGATGGGGTTCTTAAAGTCATGCGCAGCTATCAGTATTACGCTGCGAATGCGATATCGGATCGAGTGGCAAAAACCAACTGGAAGCAGTTAGGTGGTGTAAACAATAAAGACAGGCTAGGTGGTTATGTGTGGCATACCACAGGCTCTGGTAAAACCATGACCAGCTTTAAGTCAGCGCAGTTGATTGCTCAATCAAAAGATGCCGATAAAGTGATTTTCTTAATGGACCGTATCGAGCTTGGTACTCAGTCTCTCATTGAATATCAAGGGTTTGCCAGTGATGGAGAAGTGGTACAAGCCACTGAGAATACCCATGTACTGGTGACCAAACTAAAGAGCACTAAACCTGCTGATACTTTGATTGTTAGTTCCATTCAAAAAATGAGCAATATCTTTGAAGAAGCGGGTGATGAGGGAGTAGCAACAAACTCGGCTGATATTGAAAAAATTCGATCTAAGCGCTTGGTCTTTATTATCGACGAGGCACACCGCTCGACGATGAGTGCAGGTGAAGAAAATAAAGATGGCATGTTGGTCAGGGTGAAAAAAACCTTCCCTAAAGCCCTCTTCTTTGGTTTTACGGGCACGCCCATTCATGAAGAAAACCAAGTTAACAGTAATACGACTACTGACGTGTTTGGTAACGAATTGCACCGCTATAGCATTGCCGATGGTATTCGTGATGGAAACGTGTTGGGTTTTGACCCTTACAAAGTGTCTACCTTCAAGGATAGCGAACTAAGAGAAAAGATCGCTTTACAGCAAGCTAAGGCCGACTCGGTTATTGATGCGATGGCAGAGTCTGGCAAAAAGAAAAAATTTAATCACTTTATGAATGATGTGCCGATGGCGGGGTTTAAAGACGCCGCAGGCAAATATCATAAAGGCATTGAAGACTATGTCCCAAAAAGCCAGTATTTGACGGATGCTCACCAAGAAAAAGTCGTCGCTGACATCTTGGATAAATGGGATGTGCTGAGCCAAGGCAGTAAATTTCACGCCATTTTAGCCACGAATAGTATTGCTGAAGCGATTGATTATTATCGCCGTTTAAAAGCAGAAAAACCTGAGCTAAAAATATCAGCCCTATTTGACCCTAACATTGAGAACGATGGTAGTGGTGACCGTGGCCCTACGTTTAAAGGTGATGGTCTAGAAGAGATTATGGCCGATTATAACGCCCGCTATGGCCTAGAGTTTGATTTTGCCCGTCACTCGGCCTTTAAAAAAGACATCGCTGCGCGTCTTGCCCATAAAGAGCAATACAAGAATATTCACAAAGAGCCTTCAAAGCAGCTAGACCTACTAATCGTGGTCGATCAAATGCTGACTGGCTTTGATTCCAAGTGGTTGAATACGCTGTATTTAGATAAAGTGATTAAGTATCAGAATATCATTCAGGCTTTCTCACGCACTAATCGTTTGTTTGGTCCCGACAAACCTCATGGCATTGTTCGTTATTATCGCTATCCACATACCATGGAGCAGCACATTAATGATGCTGTCAAACTCTACTCCGGCGACAAACCTATTGGACTGTTTGTTGATAGGCTAGCAAGTAATATTGAACTTATGAATAGGGTGTCAGCGGATATCTCTGAACTGTTTGTTAATGCTGGTATTGAAAATTTTGAAACGCTGCCAGACGATGTAGAGCTCTGCGCTAAGTTTACCGAATTATTTAATACCTTTAACAAGCACCTGGAAGCTGCCAAAGTACAAGGTCTGAATTGGGAGCAGTCTACCTACACTGACTCGTTAGAAAGCGAGAATGGTGCTGAGCGTGAGGTCACTCTGGCTATCGATGAACTCACTTACATGAGCTTAGTTCAGCGTTATAAAGAGCTTGCTGGCAAAGGGGACGGCAATGGTGAAGGTTCAGGTGGTGATGTCCCTTTTGATATCAGTGGTTATCTAACTGAAATAGACACTGGCAAAATCGACGCTGACTACATGAATAGTCGCTTTGATAAATATCTAAAAGAGCTTAATCAGCACCAAGACTCTACTAGCGTTGAAACTACACTCAATGAGTTACATAAGTCATTTGCGTCACTGAGCCAAAGCGAACAAAAGTATGCCAAGCTCTTTCTGCACGATTTGCAGCGTGGAGATGCGCAGTTAATTGAAGGCCATACTTTTAGAGACTACATCAATGACTATCAAAATCAGAAGGAACAGTTACGAATAGCCGCTATTGTTGAGGCTCTTGGTTTAGATAGGGATTTACTTCTCCAGTTGATGGGCGGGAATGTGAATGAGCAGAGCATTAACCGTTTTGGTCGCTTTGATACCCTGAAATCAACGGTCGATAGAAGTAAGGCAAAAGTCTACTTTGAGCGTCTTGAAGGCGCGACGATCCCCCCTTTCAAACTGAACATGCGCATTGATAAGTACCTTCAAGAGTTTATCTTTGGGCAAGCTGAAGTGCTCTTAAGTGAGAATTAAGTGGGATGAATACTAAAGCACTCCCTTTCAGTATCCCCCTTATGGATGCGATCAGGCATGATTATGAACGATTTCGTTTTGATACCCACCAGTATTCTCATCAAGGGCTTTTTACCGATGGTGAGAAGCTGTATGCGGTTATATTGGATGCGGAGAATAATGATGCACTTCTTGATGAACTCAGGGAGCATTATGATAAGTATCATACCGTTGGTATACCACCAGCGAAGATCGTGGGTGAGATAACACAAGGGTTTCGTTTAATAGAGTCTCGCAGCAAGCTGGAAAAAACACTCACGCATGGTCAGCCCATGACTATCGATGAAACCATTAATTTGTTCGTATTGCATATTCCTAAAAAGTATCACCCATTTCATGTGGATTTCCTATTCAACACAAACGAGTTTAACCTGACCTTCAAATCTGAGTTGACTCGTAGTGAACAAGAAGAGGTGCAGCTAATCTGCGAGGCTTTAGGCTATCAAGGTTATGATTTTGTTTTTAATGTTGACCTTACAATGCCTGACTTTCCGGGAAAAGTTGAACACGAACCCAATACTCGCAACAATCTAGTACTGACAGCTAGTGGTTTAATGCAAAAGCAGTTCTCCAAACCTTTGCTAACTAGATATGAAGAGGATGAAGATTTTTGGGCTCAAAATAGGCAATCAGTATTTAGTGGAGATGAGGTTGACCAAAAAGGCCAATATCTTTTACCCAAGTTTGAAGAGCCAAAGTCTCGCTGCTTTGTGGATGCGTCTGTCTTTCCGCGTCAAAACTTGAGGGTTTATTTAACCTTATATGAACAGGTCATCATTGCACTACCACTTAATAAAGACTCTGAATACTTTTATAAGATGTTTCAGTTGGGGAAATATGAATTTCGAGAGCTGGTGGCACGTGGACGGTTGTTGTTTGTGGCACCACAAAACCTTGAGCGATATTCTCAAGAGTTACTGTCTGATATCCTTATGGTTGATCCTTGCTCTATCATTTTCTCAAGGCGGCTCGCGGCCTCAACCATTCGAGGTATACAAGGTAAATCAGGAATAATTGGTACAACCTTCTCAAGTGATGAGCAATACCACTTCCTTCATCAATGCTCTCGTATTGAAAGCCCTTCAATACAAAGCCTTGCTCAAACACTCTCAGAGCAATGGCAATGCGGCGAATATATGGTCAATAGAGAGGGGGCTGTATCAACGCATCGACTCGGGCTATCCAGTATTGCAGCTAAAGGTTTTGAGCTGAGAGGGCGAGATATTTATCTTGAATTATCAACAGCGGCTATGGCGTATGAATATGCTCAAGGACTTAGCGCACATCATTTTCCTTTTGACGGGGAGCAATATTCCGAAGTATCAGCGTGTCAGGTGATTAGTGGGTTTTACAATGGTGTTCGTACTGACTCGAAGCAGATTCATGAATCTGAATTGGGTATGTTACTTCATGAGATATTTGCTATTGATAACGATATGGATATTCTTGAACTTGATTCTGCGCTTTCAAATAGCCTGATTCGCTCTTTACCTAGTATCGTTAACCAGTTCGCCAATATGGATGAAAGTGAGCGATTCCATAAATTGAGAGCGCTTAAGGATGAGGTAACTAGAATTGAAAGCAATAAAACCCGAATGTCGCGACTCAACATATCAGGATTTCCTTCGGTGGCTGCGGGGGCTGGAATGGAGCTAGTGGGAATTAAAGGCGGTGGTGTCGTTGCGCTTGGAGGTTGGTTACTCAATGCACTCAATGTATATGCCGATGAACTCCAGTTAACGAATAGCCCGATATTCACCAAACTTTCAAGCTTAAATCATTTTACCAGCCATGATGCTGTTATTATACAGCGCGTAAGGAAGAGGATTTCGACGTCATATAACGCTTCGCTTCAATGATGTGGTGAGTAAACTTACCGAACAGGTTGCTAATCTTTACGAATGAGCATCTAAAACTTCAAATAAAATCACTGTCTTAAAATACAGCTATGGTTTACACTATTTTCGTTGCATCGACTGAAAAATGTAAACCTTTTAGACGAAATTGGATAAATAAAATGAAAACTTATCATACCTACAACGCTGTAGATGTTGCATTGAGCTTGCTTAAGCACGCGAAAGAGCAAGGTAAATGTTTCTCCAATTTGCAGCTACAGAAACTCACTTACGTATGCCATGGCTTGTCTTTAGCGCATTTTCAACGTCCTCTAGTGGTTGATGACGTATTTGCATGGAAGTTTGGCCCAGTTGTGCCATCTGTGTATTTCCGTTTTAAATCGTACGGAGCGAACGTCATTACTGAATATGGCGATCTAGTTCTAGATGCTGAAAGCGAATCTATTGTGAAGGATGTTGTATCTAAATTAGGCGATTTAAGTGGACCACAGTTGGTGGACTTAACACACCGTGATGGTAGCCCATGGCATCAAGTATGGGACGGGACACACCAGAAAGTGATACCAGATCATCTAATTCAATCCCACTACACGCAAATCAAACAGTCAGGGCGTACTGCCAGCCTGTGAGTGACAAAGAAAAAAGTGTCGTCAGTTTCCTCATTGACGACACTCCATCGGCTGAGCAAGCATCCAAGACCTTCCATGATGACTACGAGCTGAACTTTCAAGACTTCCTTGAACGTACGGTAGATGAACGTGCTGCTGAAGACTTTTTTTATTCCAATAATGGAGTGAAAAAAGCAGGTAGACGACTTCGTAAAAAAGAAGGTGACCTTAAGTCAGCCACCGCTACTATCCAACAGTTTCGCGCTGCTCATGAAAAGCCACTCAATACTATTGCCTATCTTGTTGGGCGTTGTTGTCGTGAACTTGGTATCGATGTTAAGCCTGTAACTCGGTTAAAGCGTTTAGACACTATAATCGATAAGCTTCAACGCAAATCACTTGATGGCAACACAGCGAACGCAACATGTGTCACCAATATGAATGATATTGGTGGCTGTCGAGCGATATTCCCTGATTTGATGTCATTGGAGTTAGCAATATCTCAATTGCAAGGCACTGTTGAGAAAGTAGGTCGAGTGAGAATTAAAGATATTGATAATTATATTTCTAATCCAAAGCCAAATGACTGTGGTTACAGAAGCTTACATGTAATTTATCGATATGATCATACGAGTGGCAAGAGCTTTAACATAGAAGCTCAATTGCGGACTAGGCTTCAGCACCTTTGGGCGACCACCGTTGAAATAGTGGATATCTTGGAAGGAACTAAGATAAAGACTCATTCTCATAGTGCCAATGAAGATAAAGACGACCTACAAATTAAATGGGAAGAGCTTCTCTCAATCATGAGTCGTTATATAGCGGATGCTGAAGGGGCTATAGAGTTAGGTCAAGAAGATAAAGATCAATTCTCAATCAGGCTGCGTGAGCTAAATGACGAGATTAATGCGCTAGGTAGGCTTAAAACTTTTAGGATCCTATCTGAAAAAGTAGAAGCTTGTTGCGATGATGCAACTGAACATGTTTTGTTAATGGTCAATGAGAACTCATTGGAGCTTATCTTTAGTGAGGAGTTCGATAATTACAGCAAAGCCATTTCGGTTTACAATGCTGCGGAAAAGATGACTCGTAGTCATTCTGGAGTAAATACCCTTCTAATATCCACTAAGAATATGGGACAACTATCAGAAGCTTACCCAAACTATTTAGGTGACTGTGCTTCATTTATGTTATTGCTTCAAGAGGCTATGCAGTTCAGTGGTAGTTAAAAGAGATCCCTTCTCCCAATGGTTATTGTATCTATAAGTAAGCTAGCGTTAGACACAAGCTATAGCCAATGAAGTTAGTATTTTGATTCAAGGAACACTGGCCAGAGGTCCTTGCTCGACCCGAATAGTATTACTAGAGATTACTATGCTCACTTATCAGACAAGTAATATTTTACATGATCAGGCTGACGCTATCATCAATACCGTAAATACGGTAGGCGTGATGGGGAAAGGCTTAGCTCTGCAATTTAAAAAATCATTTCCTGATAACTTTAAAGCTTATAAGAAAGCATGTGATGATAAATCTCTCGTAATCGGGCAAGTATTATCCGTACCTCTAAACTCAATCAGTGCACCATTTTATGTGATTAATTTTCCAACAAAAGCACATTGGAAAGGCCGCTCTAAGCTTGAATTTATAGAGCAAGGTTTAAATAGCTTAAAAGCAGAAGTAAAGCGCTTAGAACTTAAATCGGTCGCTATCCCAGCATTAGGTAGTGGCTTGGGAGGATTACCTTGGCAACAAGTCGAGTTACTCATTAAAGAACATTTAGCTGATATGCCTGATGTTGAATGGCGGATCTACCCACCACAAGCAGCACCTAAAGCAGAAGCTATGCTAAATAAAACTAAACGACCTGCTATGACAACGGGCCGAGCGGCTGTGCTTGGCTTGATAGAGCGCTATGTGTCAACGGGATTTGGTTATCGCTTATCTTTACTTGAAGTGCAGAAGCTCGTGTACTTTCTAACAGCGGTTGGTGAGCCATTAAACAAGGTTGTCTTTCAAAAGCATCACTATGGTCCTTATGCTGACGTACTTCGTCATGTGCTTGATAAAATGGAAGGCCATTTTATATCAGGTTATGCCGATGGTCTAAATAAGCCCGAAACACCGATTGAGCCTAAAGGCGATGCTGTAATTGAGGCTCTTAATTACCTTGAGCAGCATACAGAGACCAAACAGCGCTTTGATAAGGTAGCTAAGCTAATTGAAGGGTTTGAGTCTCAAAATGGTATGGAGTTACTATCAACTGTTCATTGGGTAGCAACTCAGGAATATGGTGATAAAGTTCTAACGAGTGAAGATGTGATTAATGGTGTTCATGGATGGAGTGCGAGAAAAGCAAATATGAAATCAGCTCATATTTTGGCTGCTTGGAATCGATTGAGTGAACAAGGGTGGTTAGACAGTAAAGCGCCTACGTTGTGATGTGAAACCCTATGCTCTCTTTTGTATTTCGGTGAGCAATTTATTATGCGGGTTATGTTCTTAGCTAATGAAAAAGCCCTTTCAGTCATATTGGTTGGAAGGGTTTCATTTTTTAGCGATAGATAATGCGGCAAGGAGTTGGCGGCGTCATCCAAAATGTTTTAGATATATGTCATTACCGTGAACATCAATATTCAGGTAAGGCATGACATGAATAAAATTAAGTTAATAAAATTAGAAGCTGTGATTGAAATGACGACTTTGAGTCGCTCTGCTATCTACAGGGGCATAAGAGAATGTCGGTTCCCAAAGCAAGTACGATTGAGCCGTCGCTCAGTTGCTTGGGTTGAAAGTGACATTCAGAACTGGATAAAAGCACAAGTCGCGGAAAGGCAGAACATATAGATTTGAGAGGGCAGGTTAAGGCCCTCTTTTTTTGTTTCGAGGATATAGGATGTCACGGTTTTAGGTTTGCCGAATACTTTAGTTTGTAACTGGAAACTTTGCAGGTGCGGACAAAAAGCAACCGATTGGAATTCGAGATAGAGAACTAAGGTTTCTTTTCTATCAATGAGTTAGCTTTTTTGGTTAGTGTAGGTAAAAGTGTGGTTTTTAAATATGTGTTAATTTAAGTTGTTGTTTTTAAAGTAATTGCATACTAATGCATCAGGAGTATGTTTTTGATCGGCTTTCACAGTTAACTTCTTTCGTTTATTTCTATTGCGGCTTAGGATACGTGAAAGCGTTTCGTGCGAAAAGCGGCTGATGCGAAAAGATGCGAATCCAAATGATATGACAGTAAATAAAGGGAAGCAGATGATGCAGATGACTCAAGACCTTAGTGAGCAGCTTGGACATTTACTCGCTAAACACAAACACGTGTTAGTGACGGCTGAATCTTGCACTGGCGGAGGTGTCGCGAGTGCAGTCACCGATATTGCGGGCAGCTCTGGGTGGTTTGATCGCGCTTTTGTTACGTACAGCAATGAAGCCAAACAAGAGATGATAGGTGTACAACTTAAAACCTTAATGGAGTTTGGCGCTGTTAGTGAGCCTGTCGTAATAGAAATGGCGAGCGGGGCATTACAACATTCAAACGGGACGATCTCTGTATCAATCAGTGGCATTGCTGGCCCAGGTGGCGCGACCGAAAATAAGCCTGTTGGTACGGTGTGCTTCGCGTGGAAAGCGCTAAATGGCTGGGATAAAGTAGAAACGCATGTATTTACAGGCGACAGATCACAAGTACGCCAACAAGCCACGCACCATGCCCTGCAAGTTATTTATGATTACCTATCAATGGAAGGTAAGTAACATTTGTACAAATTATTTTCATACAGGTATAGACACTGTATGAATCAACAGTATAATGAAAGCCAATTAGTCACCCCTATGTGGGTTAGAAATAGATTCTAGATCGCTTGTTGAGACAACCGATTATGTGGAGATAGAAATGGACGAGAATAAACAAAAAGCGTTAGCCGCAGCCCTTGGTCAGATTGAAAAGCAATTTGGTAAAGGTTCTATCATGCGTCTTGGTGATAACCGCACAATGGACGTAGAAACTATTTCTACAGGTTCTCTATCTCTAGATATCGCACTAGGTGCTGGTGGCCTACCGATGGGACGTATCGTAGAAGTTTACGGTCCAGAATCATCAGGTAAAACAACGCTAACGCTTGAGCTTATTGCTGCAGCACAGAAAGTGGGAAAGACGTGTGCATTCGTTGATGCGGAGCACGCACTAGACCCTATCTACGCTCAAAAGCTTGGTGTTGATATCGATGCACTTCTTGTTTCTCAACCAGATACTGGTGAGCAAGCGCTGGAAATCTGTGATGCACTGGCTCGTTCAGGTGCAATCGACGTTCTTGTTATTGACTCAGTAGCAGCCCTAACACCAAAAGCAGAAATCGAAGGCGAAATGGGCGACAGCCACATGGGTCTTCAGGCTCGTATGCTTTCTCAAGCAATGCGTAAGCTGACGGGTAACCTTAAGCAGTCTAACTGTATGGCTATCTTCATTAACCAAATTCGTATGAAAATTGGTGTGATGTTCGGTAACCCTGAAACAACAACAGGTGGTAACGCACTTAAGTTCTACGCATCTGTTCGTCTTGATATTCGCCGTACTGGTGCGATTAAAGATGGTGATGAAGTTGTTGGTAACGAAACTCGTATCAAGGTCGTTAAGAACAAGATTGCTGCACCATTCAAACAAGCTGAGACTCAAATCCTTTACGGTAAAGGCTTCAACCGCGAAGGTGAGCTTATCGACTTAGGTGTTAAGAATAAGCTAGTAGAAAAAGCAGGCGCTTGGTACAGCTACAAAGGCGATAAGATCGGCCAAGGTAAAGCTAACGCTGGTAAATACCTACGTGAAAACCCAGAAGTTGCTCTAGAGATCGATACTAAACTTCGTGAGTTACTACTGACTCCTGCTGTTCTTGAAGAGAAAGACGTAGAGAAAGAAGAAGAAAACGAAGAGCTATAAGCTCACGTTTTATAGAGTGGATGTTTGAAAGAAGCATCCGCTTTGAAAGAATTTAAAGCCTCGCATATTTTATGCGGGGCTTTTTTATTGGATCTGCTCCGTCGAGCATGTCTTTGGTCAAATCTCTCTCGTTGACTGAGTTTCTTCGGTACTAGGTCGTCAATTTAGTTCTGCTTTTCCACGGCAAGATATAGTGGAATATTCTTCATTTTATCGAATTCCCACTAAAATCCTGCCCAAGGGTGTCTTTTCTACAAGAAAACTAGTCGAAGCCTTAACCATGATCTACAATACGGCAAAATTCTAACTCGACTATTTTCAGGAAGAGCTGCATGTACATGAGCACTGATGAGGTTCGCAACGCGTTCCTTAAGTTCTTTGAGAGCAAAGAACACCAAATCGTAGACAGTTCATCGTTAGTTCCACATAACGATCCAACCCTGCTATTCACTAACGCAGGTATGAACCAATTCAAAGATTGCTTCTTAGGCGCCGAAAAGCGTGCCTACACTCGAGCAACTACGGCTCAGCGTTGTGTACGTGCGGGTGGTAAACACAATGACCTTGAAAACGTAGGTTTCACGGCTCGTCACCACACGTTCTTCGAAATGCTAGGCAACTTCAGCTTTGGCGACTACTTCAAAGAAGAAGCGATTGGATTTGCTTGGGAATTCCTGACTGAAACTCTTCAACTGCCAAAAGATCGTCTACTGGTAACGGTATACGAGACAGATGATGAAGCATTCGATATCTGGAACAAGAAAGTAGGTGTTCCTGCTGACCGTATCGTTCGCATTGGCGACAAAGAAGGCGGTAAACAGTTCGAGTCTGATAACTTCTGGACGATGGGTGACACAGGTCCTTGTGGTCCATGTACTGAAATCTTCTACGATCACGGTGAGCACATCTGGGGCGGACGTCCTGGTACACCTGAAGAAGATGGTGACCGTTTCATCGAGATCTGGAACAACGTATTCATGCAGTTCAACCGTCACGCTGACGGCACAATGGAACCGCTACCTAAGCCTGCTGTAGATACAGGTATGGGTATTGAGCGTATTTCTGCAATCATGCAGGGCGTTCACTCTAACTACGAAATTGATGTATTCCAAAAGCTAATCAAAGCGACTGCGGAAGTTGTTGGTCATGACGATCTATCTAACCAATCGCTACGCGTTATTGCTGACCACATCCGTTCTTGTTCATTCCTAATTGCTGACGGTGTTATGCCTTCAAACGAAGGTCGTGGCTACGTTCTACGTCGTATCATCCGTCGTGCAGTTCGTCACGGTAACAAGCTTGGCGCACAAGGCGTGTTCTTCCACAAACTTGTGGGCGTACTGGCTGAAGTGATGGGCTCTGCGGCAGATGAACTTAAGAAACAGCAAGAGCTGGTTGAAAAAGTACTTCGCATTGAGGAAGAGAACTTTGGTCGTACGCTAGAGCGCGGCATGGTTATTCTTAATGACGCACTAGATGCACTTGAAGGCAAAGAGCTTGACGGCGAAACAGTTTTCAAACTTTACGATACATACGGCTTCCCAGCTGACCTTACTAACGATGTAGCTCGCGAACGCGATTTTACTATCGATGAAGAAGGCTTTGAGAAGGCGATGGAAGCACAGCGTAAGCGTGCACGTGAAGCAGGCCAATTCGGCACGGATTACAACGCGACAATCAAAGTAGACACCAACACTGAGTTCTGTGGTTACACAGCAACTGAAGGTGCTGGTGAAATCTCTGCGCTATTCGTTGACGGCGAAGAGGTTGCTTCACTATCGGCTGACGACAAAGCAATCATCATCCTTGAAGAGACACCATTCTACGCTGAGTCAGGCGGTCAATGTGGTGATGCTGGTACACTAAAAACAGCGTCGGGTCTTTTCAAAGTACAAGACACTCAGAAGCTAGGTAACGCATTTGCGCACCACGGTGAGCTAGTTGAAGGTGTATTTGCTAAGGGCGATAAAGTAGAAGCAACGGTTGACGCTGAGCGTCGAGCTGCTATCTCACTAAACCACTCTGCCACTCACTTACTTCACTCTGCATTGCGTGAAGTGCTAGGTGAGCACGTTGCTCAGAAAGGTTCTTTAGTTAAGCCAGACAACCTACGTTTTGACTTCTCTAACCTTGAAGCGGTAACACCAGCACAGATTAAAGAAGTAGAGCGTCTAGTTAACGCACAAGTTCGTAAGAACCATGTGATTGAAACGAACATCATGGACATCGAGTCAGCGAAAGAAAAAGGTGCAATGGCACTGTTTGGCGAGAAGTACGATGATGAAGTTCGCGTTCTATCTATGGGCGATTTCTCTACTGAACTTTGTGGTGGTATCCACGCTTCAAACACAGGTGATATCGGCCTATTCAAGATCACTTCTGAAGGTGGTATTGCTGCGGGTATTCGTCGTATTGAAGCGGTAACAGGTGAAGCTGCACTAGATGCAGTAGAAGCTCAAGCTAACGCTTACGAAGAGAAACTGGCTGAGTCAGCTAAGAAAGCGAAATCGCTAGAGAAAGAAATCCAACTGCTTAAAGAAAAGATGGCTGCTGCAGAAAGCGCAAACATCATGGGCAAAGTAGAAGACATCTCTGGTACTAAAGTTTTGGTTGCTGCAATTGAAGGCGCAGACAACAAGAACCTACGTACTATGGTTGATAACGCTAAAAACCAAGTAGGTAGCGGCATCATCCTGATCGCGAACGTAGCAGACGGTAAAGTTGGCTTGATTGCTGGTGTAACCAAAGACCTAATCGGCAAAGTAAAAGCGGGTGATCTCGTCAAGATGGTTGCTGAGCAAGTTGGCGGTAAAGGCGGCGGTCGTCCAGATATGGCTCAAGCGGGCGGTACAGACGTTGCAGCACTGCCAGAAGCGCTTAAATCTGTGCGTACTTGGCTAGAAGAGCGTCTTTAAGCTTAAGTAATTGATACAAAGATGCCCAATCAGTTGATTGGGCATCTTTTATTTTGCCTATTGGAAGTGTGTTTAAACAAGGTTTGATTGAGATTAACCAAGAAGTCTAATGGTGGCGTTAGACTCCTTGGTTAATTTTTTATTGCTTCGCCCTGACGCGGAGTATGTGTTTTTTTGTCATATATAGACATTGGTCTTGGGAAGGTGAGGACGGGTGAAAATGCCTCTTATCGTGCAGAAATTTGGTGGAACGTCGGTGGGTTCAATTGAACGAATCCATCATGTAGCAGAAAAAATCATTGAAGCGAAAAATGAAGGGAACCAGATCGTGGTTGTCGTTTCTGCTATGTCTGGTGAAACAAATCGGTTAGTTAATTTAGCCACGCAAGTTGATAGCGTACCAAACGCTAGAGAACTGGATGTGTTGTTAACGGCTGGCGAGCAAGTTTCCATGGCCTTGTTAGCAATGACGTTACACAAGTTAGGTTATGAAGCGACATCGATGACTGGCTATCAAGCCAAGATACACACGGATTCTAATCATAATAATGCGGCGATTGAGCGTATTGATACTGCTCCGATTCAAGCTCTGCTAGATGACAACCAGATTGTTATTGTTGCAGGCTTTCAAGGATTCAATGCGAAAGGTGATATCACGACATTAGGCCGCGGTGGTTCAGATACTACAGCGGTCGCGCTTGCAGGTGCCTTGCAGGCGAAAGAATGCCAGATCTATACTGATGTAGATGGTGTTTACTCTTGTGACCCTAGAGTCGTAAAACAATCTCAGAAATTAGATACTTTAGACTTTCCTTCTATGGAAGAGATGGCTCGCCGAGGCGCTAAGGTATTGCACCTTCCTTGTGTTCAGTATGCATGGCAGCACAACGTGTCATTGCGAGTGCTTTCAAGCTTTGAACAAGGCGAGGGCACATTGATCGCGGGTAATCAGTGTTTGAATGATATTGCTGGCATCGCCATCCAAAGAGATATGGTGCGTATCGAGTGTTTGAATGAAGATTTACCGTCTTTCATTTCACATTGCCAACTGTTGGGGATCGAAGTCTGTAGTGTGATCGAGGAAACAGAACGGGCAGCACTCATTATTAAACAAGACATAAGTGCCAAATTAAAACTAGTTTTTGCTGAGAAAATCCGTAATAGTGAACAGGTTAGTTTGTTAACTGTGGTAGGAAGCCGAACACAAGAAATTGTGGTCAGTTCACATGGATTGTTGTCTGAAGGCGAAATTGATGTACAGCATCACTTATTGCAGCAGCAGTCTTTAACTTTGGTGATATCACCAACGCAAGTCGATATGGCTGCTAACATATTACACAATGCATACATCGTAGCGCGTGAAACACAGGGTTATCCTAAAAAAGAAGTGCATTTTGGTTAAATAAACTCAATCGATAGTTTACGAAAATATAACTTTTGTTGGATAATACTCTCGTAGCTAGATAAATTTAGAGATTACTCAAGGAGCAAAGAATGCTAATTTTGACTCGCCGCGTTGGCGAAACACTGATGATTGGTGATGAAGTAACAGTTACTGTACTAGGCGTTAAAGGTAACCAAGTACGTATCGGTGTTAACGCACCTAAAGAAGTATCTGTTCACCGTGAAGAGATCTACATGCGCATTCAAGCTGAAAAAGGTAATGGTAACGTTGCATCTGGCAACTACTAATACTTTTGCGTAGAGAAGAGGCTAGCATTGTTGCTAGCCTTTTTTGATCTTGGGGAACCGAAACACTGATTGGGACATAGATGGGTTGGATAACGGATCGGTCTCAAAGTGGTGAAGTGAATGCTTTGTGATGCTGCGAGATACAGACAAGGTTGAACAGAACTGTTGCTCTGTATTTTGTTTGGCAAAACTCAAGATTTATTCGCTTCCCCTATGGCGAAAATACGCATCCCGTAGTATTGTGCCATCAGCTGTAGCACTTGCTGCTGGAGAAATTAGATAATTGTTTTCGGCTGTTTATTATTGCCAATCTTTCACCTTAATTTTTAAGGGAAAAAGCGCGATTTGAATCTTATAAGTTCAATTTGCAAGCGCTTTGATTAAATAGCAAACGGTTGAGTGTTTTTGTCCAATTTTTTTCAATAAAGTGTTTGACATATTTTCGGTAAAACGTAATATGTGCCTCCGCAAGACGGTGAGGTGGCCGAGAGGCCGAAGGCGCTCCCCTGCTAAGGGAGTATGTGGTTTGTAGCTGCATCGAGGGTTCGAATCCCTCCCTCACCGCCATTTCTTGCGAGTCTAAAATTAGCAATTTAGACAATGTAAATGTGCGTCCTTAGCTCAGCTGGATAGAGTACCTGGCTACGAACCAGGCGGTCGGAGGTTCGAATCCTCCAGGACGCGCCATTCTCTCTTCTCTTACTTGTAAGTGATTTGAGAATAATGAATTAGGTGAGGTGGCCGAGTGGCCGAAGGCGCTCCCCTGCTAAGGGAGTATGTGGTTTGTAGCTGCATCGAGGGTTCGAATCCCTCCCTCACCGCCATTCATTACAGGCCGATGGCCTTTTTTTTTCTTCGTAGCAAGAAGAATGTGATATATTTCACAACTTCATTCTTAATGAATGAACACCGTGCGTCCTTAGCTCAGCTGGATAGAGTACCTGGCTACGAACCAGGCGGTCGGAGGTTCGAATCCTCCAGGACGCGCCACTATTTAAGGGTTTATTTCTTTTAAGAATGAAAGTCCTTGTATTGACTAAGTTGATACTAAAACCGTGCGCTCTTAGCTCAGCTGGATAGAGTACCTGGCTACGAACCAGGCGGTCGGAGGTTCGAATCCTCCAGAGCGCGCCACTATTTAGGGTTTAGTTCTTATAAGAATGTGAATCCTGATATTGATAAATCGTTCGTCGAAAATTAATATCAAAAACCGTGCGTCCTTAGCTCAGCTGGATAGAGTACCTGGCTACGAACCAGGCGGTCGGAGGTTCGAATCCTCCAGGACGCGCCACTATTTAGGGCTTCTTTCTTATAAGAACAGAAATCCTTGTATTGAGTTGTTGTTTACAACGAATTGATACTAAAACCGTGCGCTCTTAGCTCAGCTGGATAGAGTACCTGGCTACGAACCAGGCGGTCGGAGGTTCGAATCCTCCAGAGCGCGCCACTATTTAGGGTTTCTTTTATGAACCCCTGATATTGGGAATACCGATATCGAAAACTGCGCGTCCTTAGCTCAGCTGGATAGAGTACCTGGCTACGAACCAGGCGGTCGGAGGTTCGAATCCTCCAGGACGCGCCACTCTTTAGGGTTTCCTTGTGAACTCCTGATATTGGAAATACTGATATCGAAAACCGTGCGTCCTTAGCTCAGCTGGATAGAGTACCTGGCTACGAACCAGGCGGTCGGAGGTTCGAATCCTCCAGGACGCGCCACTATTTAGGGCTTTTTTCTTATAAGAATGAAATCCTTATATTGATCTCTTGTTAGTAACAATGAATTGATATTAAAACCGTGCGCTCTTAGCTCAGCTGGATAGAGTACCTGGCTACGAACCAGGCGGTCGGAGGTTCGAATCCTCCAGAGCGCGCCACATTATTAGAAAAAGCCTCGTTTATACGAGGCTTTTTTTATGTCTGCTGTAAATTTGTTGCGACAATGTTAAATTTGTTAGTTGTTTAACTTGTTGTATTTAAAGTAGTTCTTGATTGCTTCTTTGTTATTCCACCTTTCTCATATCAATTCCCAGAAAAGCCCCGTTTAAGTCACAGTTTAAATATCTAAAAATGACGTATTTGACAGATTTATGTGATCTGATAGGCGAATAATTAACCTTATGTGTGCGTTATCCGTAACAGAACCTTAAACAAAATTGACAAACTTTTACCAATCGAGATAATCCATGGGTCGGGATCACTATTCGCTGAAATCCTGTACGTATGTCAGGATGACGAAGAAAGGAAGCAACATGACTAATATTGGAAGCCTGCTAGTAGATGCGGCGACTCTAATGATAACGGGGATGTCCGTTGTCTTTATTTTCCTAACTATTCTAGTTTACCTCGTTCGGTTGATGTCAAAACTGGTACCAGAAGAAGTACCTGAGCCGATCGCAGCACCTAAAAAAATTCAAAAATCACAATCAAACCCTTCAGCTGTTAGTCCACAGGTAGTGGCAGCAATTTCGGCCGCGGTTCATCAATACCGTGCGTCAACTGCTAAGTAGCATTTAAAGGATTAAAAAGGAGTTTATGAGCATGTCTAAACCACTAGCTATCACAGATGTGGTACTTCGTGACGCGCACCAGTCACTATTTGCTACTCGTATGCGTATCGAAGATATGCTGCCAATTGCGGCAGAACTGGATAAAGTCGGTTACTGGTCTTTAGAGACTTGGGGCGGCGCGACGTTTGATTCGTGTATTCGTTTTCTTGGAGAGGATCCATGGGAGCGATTGCGTGAACTGAAAAAAGCGATGCCAAACACACCAATGCAGATGCTACTGCGTGGTCAAAACCTGTTGGGTTACCGTCACTACGCGGATGATGTAGTAGAAAAATTTGTTGAACGTGCCCATAAAAACGGCATGGACGTATTCCGTATCTTTGATGCGATGAATGACGTGCGTAACTTTGAAAAAGCAGTGAAAGCAACGATCGACGTTGGTGGCCACGCTCAAGGTACGTTGTCTTACACAACCAGTCCGGTCCACAATTCAGATACTTGGGTTGATTTGGCTAAGCGCCTAGAGGACCTAGGTTGTCACTCACTATGTATCAAAGATATGTCAGGTTTATTAAAGCCGTATGAAGCAGAAGAGCTGATTACACGTATCAAAGCATCGTGTGACGTTCCTCTGGCACTGCATAGCCACGCGACAACTGGTCTATCGACTGCAACAGCGGTTAAAGCCGTTGAAGCGGGTATCGACATTCTAGATACCGCTATTTCTTCAATGAGCTGTACTTACGGTCATACGCCAACCGAAACGGTTGTTGCGATGTTAGAAGGTACAGAGCGCGACACGAATCTTAAACTAGACCAAATCGAACCCATCGCGGCTTACTTCCGTGATGTACGTAAAAAGTACGCGAAATGGGAAGGTCAGCTAAAAGGTGTCGATTCTCGCATCTTAATCGCTCAAGTTCCTGGCGGAATGTTAACTAACATGGAAGGCCAGCTTAAAGAGCAAGGCGCCGCCGATCGCATGGATGAAGTTCTAGAAGAGATCCCACGCGTACGTAAAGAGCTTGGTTACATTCCTTTAGTAACACCAACTTCTCAGATTGTCGGTACTCAAGCGGTTATTAACGTCTTAACGGGCGAACGCTATAAGAGCATCACGAAAGAGACTGCTGGTCTACTGAAAGGTGAATACGGTCAAGCTCCTGCTGAAGTGGATGCTGAACTGCAAGCGAAAGTTCTAGACGGTGCAGAGCCGATTACTTGTCGTCCTGCTGATTTACTTAAGTCTGAAATGGATACGTTAACGACGGATCTGTTAGAGAAAGCGAAATCAGAGGGTATCTCTCTAGCTGAAGATACGGTTGATGATGTACTGACTTACGCGCTCTTCCCACAAGTGGGTCTTAAGTTCCTTAAGAACCGTCGTAATCCTGAAGCATTTGAACCTGCACCAACGCTAGAAGTTGCGGCTCCAGTTGCTGCAGCTCCTGTACAAGCTTCTGGTGGTATTGAAAGCTACAGCGTGAAGGTTGATGGTCAAGTTTACGATGTTGAAGTTGGCCCACAAGGTGAACTGACATCGGTGGCGCCATCTGCAAAACCTGCTCAGGCTGCACCAGTAGCAGCGTCTGACGCTGAAGCGGTTCCAGCTCCATTGGCGGGTAACATCTTTAAAGTAAACGTTCAGGCGGGTACTGAGGTTTCTGAAGGCGACGTTCTACTAATCCTAGAAGCGATGAAGATGGAAACGGAAGTTCGTGCTGCTCGTGGTGGTATCGTTCAAGAATTGAATGTTAAAGAAGGCGATGCAGTTACTGTAGGCGCTCCACTACTAAGCTTAGCGTAAGGGAGTACCATGGAAGGATTGATGACCTTATGGTCTGAAACAGGGATTGCGAACTTTGAGTTCGGCCAGATCTGTATGATGCTGGTTGGTTGCTTACTGTTGTTTTTGGCAATTCGTAAAGGATTTGAACCGTTACTTCTACTGCCTATTGGTTTTGGTGCTGTATTAGCAAACATTCCAAATGCTGGGTTTACTGATCCAGGTGGTTTGCTCTACTACATCTACTACATTGGTATTGAGACAGGTATTTTCCCACTGCTGATCTTTATGGGTGTTGGTGCGATGACGGACTTCGGTGCGTTGATTGCGAACCCTAAAACGTTGTGGCTAGGGGCTGCGGCTCAGTTTGGTATCTTCGCGACGCTATTTGGCGCGATCTTGCTGAACTACGTTCCAGGAATGGAGTTCTCGATGGCCGATGCTTCGTCAATTGCGATCATTGGTGGTGCCGATGGCCCAACTGCGATCTTCTTGGCAAGCAAGTTATCTCCGGATCTTTTAGGTGCCATTGCAGTAGCGGCTTATAGCTACATGGCTTTGGTTCCTATCATTCAGCCACCAATCATGAAAGCGTTAACGTCTCCTGAAGAGCGCAAAATTAAGATGGCTCAACTTCGTCACGTTAGCAAAGCCGAGAAGATTCTTTTCCCGCTTGCTGTACTACTGATGACGATTTTGTTCCTACCTTCAGCAACACCTCTAGTTGGTATGTTCTGTTTGGGTAACTTAATGCGTGAAGCGGGTGTGGTTGATCGCCTTTCAAAAACAGCTCAAAACGAACTGATTAACGTTGTAACTATTTTCCTAGGTCTAGGGGTTGGTTCTAAGCTTCAAGCGGATACGTTCTTGAACTTAGAAACACTGGGTATTCTAGGTTTAGGTGCGGTCGCGTTCAGTATCGGTACGGCGGGTGGTGTATTGATGGCTAAGGTGTTGAACCGATTCTCGAAAGAGGACATCAACCCACTGATTGGCGCAGCTGGCGTATCGGCGGTTCCAATGGCGGCACGTGTTGTGAACAAGGTTGGTCTTGAGGCAAACCCTCAGAACTTCTTATTGATGCATGCAATGGGTCCGAACGTAGCCGGTGTACTTGGTAGTGCGGTTGCGGCGGGCATTCTATTAGCTCTCGTGGGCTAGTGGATTTGCTGGGTCATGTATCGTTACGTTAATTGGTCGTCAATTTACGAATGAGCGGTTAACTTAGCCTTATTAAATGGTTTATAGTCAAGGGATGCTTTCGCATCCCTTTCTTTTTATTAATTAGGGTGCTTGCTCACTAGGGCTTTTATCAATCAAGGAAATGTGGAATGGAAAATAAACAGATTGCGATTACTCAATTCGGCGGCGTCGAAAACCTAAGTATTCAAACCAGTGCGATCCCTGAGCCTAAGGCTGGAGAAGTGGTGGTTAAAGTTTCCTTTTCAGGCATTAATCCGATTGATGTCAAAACCCGAGCGGGTCTTGGTTGGGCGGCAGCACAAAACAAAGATAACCTGCCTTGGGTGCCTGGCTACGATATTTCAGGGCAAATTGTCTCGCTAGGCGAACAGGCTGAACGCTTTACTGTTGGTGATAACGTGGCTGGCTTTATTGGTTTTCCACTGCAAGGTGGCGGTTACAGCCAATATGTGTGTGTTCCAGAAGCTGCATTAAGTATGGTTCCTGATTCTGTCACTCTAGAAGCGGCAGCTGCATTACCACTTGCGAGTCAAACAGCGGCACAAGCGCTCAACAAAGCCGAAGTGAAAGAAGGCGACCGCGTGCTTATTTTAGCGGGCGCGGGCGGCGTTGGTCACCTTGCGGTTCAAATTGCAGTGGCAGCAAAAGCTGAGGTTTACACAACCTGCAGCGAAGCCAATCTTGATTACCTTGCGACGCTAGGTGCTCACGCGATTAACTATAAGTTTGCGCCAGCATCAGAAAGAGTATCTGATGTCGATGTGTTGATTGATTTGGTCGGTGGCGATACCGCGCTTGATGCATTGAAGTGCCTAAAAGATGGCGCGCGAGTAGTGACAGTACCGACTCTATCTGCAGAACTTATCTGTGAGAAAGCAACACTATTAGGTTTTACTGCATCAGGCATGCTGGTTGAACCAAACCCTGAGCAAATGGACACCATGCTTTACATGGTCAGTGTCGGATTGCTCAAAACAGAAATTCAAGGTATCTACCAGTTAGACGAGGCGCAGTCGGCGCACCTGCAGGTTGAAACCGGACACACCAGAGGCAAGGTGCTACTTAAAATGCAAGAAAGTTGATAGGCAGTGTTAGAATTTTTTAACTCCCTTTTTGAAAATATCGCGCTGTGGTTCTCGGACTCGGCGCTGTGGGTACTCTTCATTAGTGGCTTCTTGAGTGCCACGTTACTCCCCGGTGGTTCAGAAGCTAGCCTTGTGGCTGCATTGAGCTTAGATCAGTTTTCAACCTCATCGATCATTCTAGTGGCGACATTAGGCAATACCTTAGGCGGCCTGACTAACTATTGGATTGGTTTGTGGTTGCCTAATCGAACTCAATCTGAAAAGCATGGTCATAAGGCTATGGCTTGGCTGAGTCGTTATGGCTACTGGACACTGTTATTTAGTTGGTTACCGATCATTGGTGACCCTTTGTGTCTAGCGGCGGGTTGGCTAAGAATGAAATTCATCCCTAGCGTTATTTTGATAGCGATTGGCAAAGCCGCTCGCTATAGCTTACTTGCTGCTATCTACTTCGGTTTTTTCTAAGGAGAACCTATGAAAAAGGTTTTACTTGGTACATTTTCTCTTATCGCCATTGCAGGCTGTTCTTACAATGTACCTAGCTCAACGCCCTTCTTTTCCTCGTTACCTGAAGGTGTCACTCTGTTAGAAGAGGTAAAGCCCTCTAAAGATAAAGTGGTGATTCCTTACACCAAGTATCAGCTTGAAAACGGCCTGACAGTTATTCTTTCCCCTGATGATTCCGATCCGTTGGTGCATGTTGATGTGACTTATCACGTCGGTTCAGCACGTGAAGAGATAGGCAAGTCGGGCTTTGCTCACTTCTTTGAGCACATGATGTTCCAGGGTTCTGAGAACGTTGGGGACCAACAGCACTTTAAGATCATTACCGAAGCGGGTGGTTCGTTAAACGGCACGACCAATCGTGACCGCACCAACTACTTTGAAACTGTTCCTTCTAACCAACTTGAAAAAATGCTGTGGTTAGAATCAGACCGAATGGGCTTCTTGTTGGATGCAGTTTCTCAGAAGAAATTTGAGGTGCAAAGAGGCACGGTCAAGAACGAGCGAGCGCAGAGCTACGAAAATCGTCCTTACGGCTTGATGTGGGAACGCATGGGCGAAGCGCTTTACCCTGAAGGTCACCCTTACTCTTGGCAACCAATCGGCTATGTTGAAGATCTTGACCGTGTTGACGTGAATGATCTTAAAGCGTTCTTCCTGCGTTGGTACGGCCCAAACAATGCCGTGTTAACGATTGGTGGTGATATCGACGTTGATGACACGCTAGAATGGGTTAACAAGTACTTTGGTTCAATTCCTCAAGGCCCTGAAGTGAAGGCGGCAGAGAAGCAACCTGCTGTTCTAACAGAAGATAAATACATCACCTTAGAAGACAATATTCGTCAGCCGATGGTGCTGGTGGGGTGGCCAACAACGTATCGCGGTGAAGAGACGCAAGCTTCACTGAATGCATTGTCTAACGTGTTAGGTTCAGGTACCAACAGTTACCTATATCAAAACCTCGTAAAAACGCAGAAGGCCGTCAGCGCTGGCTCTTTCCATGATTGTGCTGAGTTGGCGTGTACCATGTACGTGTATGCAATGGGCAACTCAGGTGAAAAAGGCGATTTGACGGTTCTCAATAAAGAGCTGATGGATACCCTGGAGCAATTCTCGAAAGAGGGCGTTGAGCAAGAGCGTTTAGACCAGATCACTGGCATGGCCGAAGCGAATGCTGTTTTTGCATTGCAAAGCGTTAAAGGTAAGGTGTCGCAACTCGCGTCGAACCAAACCTTCTATGGTCAGCCTGATCGCATTGAATCACAACTCGATCAAATCCGAGCGGTGACGCCTGAGAGCGTGAGCAAGGCATACCAAGATTTCATCGAAGGTAAGCACAAGGTTACCTTGAGTGTGGTTCCTAAGAAAAAGCTCGATTTGGCGGTTCGTGAAGCGACCTTTACCACGCCACCACGTATGTTGCCGGAATACAGCAAGGTGACGGAAGATCAACTGGATTTCAGAAAGGCACCGGATACCTTTGATCGCAGTGTGATGCCAGAAGTGAACTTTGGTGTTGAGGCGACCATGCCTGAGTTGTACCGCATGCACTTTGCAAATGGCACTGACTTAATTGGTACCGTGACCAGTGAAACGCCGACAGTACAGCTGCAAATTCAATTGCCTGCAGGCGAACGCTATGTTCGCAAAGGGCAAGAAGGCCTAGCGAACCTAACGGCTTCGATGATGGAAGAAGGCTCAACTAAACGAACCGTTGAAGAGTTACAAGCGACCTTAGATAAACTTGGTAGCAGCGTGAGCATTAGTGCGGGCAGCTACACCACAGATATTTCAGTCTCGACGCTAGAGAAAAACTTGCCTCAAACCTTAGCGATTGTGCAAGAGGTTCTATTCGATCCTAAGTTCGATGAGCAAGATTTTGAGCGCGTTAAGAAACAGATGCTAGAAGGCGTTGTGTATCAGCATCAGCAGCCAAGCTGGATGGCTTCTCAAGCAACCCGTGAAGTGCTGTTTGGTGACACTGTTTTTGCTCGTGCAAGTGATGGTACTAAGGAATCTCTATCGAAATTGACCTTAGACGATGTGAAAAAATTCTATGCGCAACATTACACACCAGAAGGTGCCAATATTGTTGTGGTGGGAGACATCTCGAAGAAAGAGGTAGGGAAACAGCTACAATTCTTTGAAGAGTGGCAAGGCGATGCGGCACCATTAACGCGTCCACAGATCGTTAAAGAGCTTTCTGGTCAGCACCTGTACTTAGTTGATAAACCGGGTGCGCCGCAAAGCATTGTTCGCTTGGTTCGTAAGGGCCTGCCGTTTGATGCGACGGGCGAATTGTATTTGAGCCAGTTAGCTAACTTTAACTTAGCGGGCAACTTCAATAGCCGTATCAACCAGAACCTACGTGAAGACAAAGCCTACACTTACGGTGCAAGCGGTTACTTCGCAAGTACTCGTGAAACTGGCGCAGTGGTATTTAGCGCGCAGGTAAGGGCGAATGCGACGGTTCCATCGATTCAAGAGTTTATTAATGAGCTGAATGAGTTTAGCCAAAGTGGATTAACTGACGAAGAGGTGAAATTTATGCGCCTTGCCGTCGGTCAACAAGATGCACTTAAATACGAAACGCCAAGTCAAAAGGCGGGGTTGTTGAGTAATATTGTTGCATTGAGCCTTGATGAAGATTACCTACAACAGCGTAATCAGATAGTTGAAACGGTTTCAAAAGAGACCTTAAACGAGCTATCTAAGAAATGGTTTGACCCGAATGATTATCAAATAATCGTTGTTGGTGACGCGACTTCGCTTCGCCCGCAATTAGAAAAGTTAGATATTCCAATAGAAGAGCTTGAAATCATTCGTTAGAGTACACATTAAAGGGGGAGGGAAGAGACTCTACTTTTCTCCTCCAACCTAATTTATGATAGTTCTAATCAGAACAATATAAGATAAGTGAACTGAATTTTGACTGATTTTGCTGCGCGACTAAAGCAAGTTGCAACCAACCCTAAGACCTTCTCTCAATTTGGTCGTGGTGTTGAAAGGGAAACATTACGCTACACGGAAGATGGGCACCTTGCTACTGGGCCGCACCCTGAGGCTTTGGGATCTGCGTTGATGAACGAATGGGTAACGACCGATTTCTCTGAGTCGCTACTGGAATTTATCACGCCTGTTTCTAACGACGTTCCGACGCTTTTGAATCAGTTGTCTGATATCCACCACTTCACGCAAACCAAGTTAGACGGCGAAAAACTATGGCCGCTTTCTATGCCTTGTTACGTTGGCAGTGAAGATTACATTCAGCTAGCGCAATACGGCACCTCGAATAACGGTAAGATGAAGACCCTATATCGTGAAGGCCTAAAACGTCGTTACGGTAGCCTGATGCAGATTATCTCTGGTGTTCACTTCAACTTCTCTTTCCCAGAAAGCTTTTGGGATAGCCTGTTTGGAGAGCAAACTGAAGAAGCGCGTTGTGAATCTAAGTCAGATGCTTACTTTGGTTTGATTCGTAACTACTACCGCTTTGGTTGGTTAATCCCATACTTCTTCGGTGCTTCACCTGCGCTATGTTCTTCTTTCATCAAAGGAAGAGAGACAAATCTGCCTTTTGAAAAGATTGGCGAGACACTGTATCTGCCAAAAGCAACGGCACTGCGCCTGAGCGACCTTGGCTACACGAACAGTGCGCAAAGTGTATTGAAGATTGGCTTCAACAGCCTGGGTCAGTACCTTGAAGGTTTGAATCAAGCGATTCGTACGCCATCAGAAGAATTCGCCGAAATTGGCACTAAGGTTGATGGTGAATACCGTCAGCTAAATAGCAACGTACTGCAAATTGAGAATGAGCTTTACGCTCCAATCCGTCCTAAGCGTGTCGCGAAAAGTGGTGAGAAGCCATCTGAAGCGTTGGCTCGCGGCGGTGTTGAGTACATCGAGGTGCGTTCTCTCGATGTAAACCCATTCAGCTCAATCGGTATCACCGAACAGCAAGTTCGCTTCTTGGATCTATTCCTAACGTGGAGTGTACTAACAGACTCTGCTGAGATGGATAACTGCGAACTTGAGTGCTGGCGCGACAACTGGAACAAGGTGATCTTAGAAGGTCGTCAAGCTGGTCTAGAGCTGCAAATTGGTTGTCATGGCGAGCGCTTGTCTCTGCAAGATTGGGCGAAGCGTGTATTTAAAGATCTACGCTCTATTGCCGAAATGATGGACGCAGAACAAGGCGGTCGTGCATACCAAGAAACATGCGATACGCTTGAGGCTTGGATTGATAACCCTGAGCTAACTATTTCTGGCCAGTTGCTAGAAGAGACCAAAAAATTGGGCGGCTTAGGTAAAGTGGGTTGCGCGTTAGGTAAAACGTACGCTCAGCAACACAAAGCTCATCAATACAAAGTATATTCAGCTGAGTTGATGGAAGCAGAAGTTCAACGTTCTGTGATTGCTCAGCAACAAAGTGAAGAAGCAAGCACTCAAGATTTTGATAGCTTCTTAGCGGATTATTTTTCGTATTTAAAAGCATAGCGAGACTTTGGTGGAAAGGAAGCAAGCCTTATTAGGTCAGCCTACTCGAGTGAGTAGTAAATGGTTACCTGTAGTGACTGTTGGTGTTGTCTCTAGCCTGTTGGTTGGATGTGCAACGCCACCGCCAAAGCAGCAAGATAATTTGTGTAGCATCTTTCGAGAGCACCCTCCATGGTATGAAGATGCCTTGGATATGCAAGAAGAGTGGGGAACGCCGATTAACGTTGCGATGGCTTTTGTGAAACAAGAGAGTAGCTATCGTCATGATGCGCGCCCACCTAAAGATTACATTCTTGGCTTTATACCGTGGGGGCGTGTAAGCAGTGCCTACGGTTATGCACAAGCTCAAGATCCTGCTTGGGAAGACTTCCAAAAGGCGACCAATAACGGTGGTTCAAGAACCAACTTTGATGATGCATTGATGTTCATCGGTTGGTATACCAGCGAGACGCGTCGTCAATTGGGCATCTCACTATGGGACCCATATAACCAATACCTGGCTTATCATGAAGGCCGTGGTGGTTATAAGCGTAAGTCATACAACAGCAAGCCATCGCTAATTAAGGTGGCGCGCAAAGTCGAACAGCAAGCAAAAGATTATGGATGGCAGCTGAAACAGTGCCGCAAAGAACTAGAAGACAATCGAAGCTGGTTTTTCTAAAGCCAGCCGTCATGGAGAAGAGCAATGCCTTTATTAGATAGTTTCACTGTTGATCACACACGCATGAACGCACCTGCCGTTCGTGTTGCTAAAACAATGCAAACCCCAAAAGGGGATACCATCACTGTGTTTGACCTGCGTTTTACTGCGCCAAACAAAGACATCCTATCTGAGAAAGGTATCCATACTCTAGAGCACCTATATGCTGGTTTCATGCGTAATCAATTGAACGGTTCAGATGTAGAGATCATCGATATCTCACCGATGGGCTGTCGCACTGGTTTCTACATGAGCCTGATTGGTACGCCTACAGAACAACAAGTGGCTGACGGTTGGTTGGCAGCGATGCAAGACGTACTGAAAGTTGAGAACCAGAATAAGATCCCTGAGCTGAACGAATACCAATGTGGTACCGCGGCAATGCACTCTTTGGATGAAGCGAAAGAGATCGCGAATGCGATCATCGCTGCAGGCATCTCTGTAAACAAGAATGATGAACTGGCACTGCCAGAGTCTATGCTGCAAGAGCTTAAGATCGACTAGTCATTGATAGCTACCCTAGATAGGGCGAGTTAGATACTAAAAGGCCCGGTTCAATGAACCGGGCCTTTTTCGTCAACGTATTTTAGGGCGAGACAGAGATTCAGTGATAACTCAGTTAGCCGTTCACGATCTGTGGGAACACGCGAACCAGTTTGATGCGGTTCTCTTCAAGCTCAACAATTTCCATTGGGTGGCTGGCAACCTGAACACTCAGGTGACTCTCAGGAATATCTTCAAGATGTTCCAGTATCAAACCATTCAGCGTTCTTGGGCCATCGGTAGGCAGTGCCCACTGTAAGCCTTTGTTGATATCTCGGATATTGGCACTGCCTTCAATCAAGAAGCTGCCATCGCTTTGCGGAGTAATCTCTTCAGATAAGCTTGGGGTGATTGAGGTGGTAAACTCACCTACGATCTCTTCTAGAATATCTTCTAATGTAACCAAACCATTGATGTCGCCATACTCATCAACAATCAAACCGATGCGCTGCTTATTGCGTTGAAACTTAAGCAGTTGAATATTGAGTGGTGTCGCTTCAGGAATAAAGTAGATCTCATCCGCGGCACGCAACAGGGTTTCTTTATTGAATTCGTTCTTTTCAAGCATCAGACGGTAAGCTTCACGCAGCCTAAGCATGCCGACCACTTCATCTATTTGGTCACGGTACAGCACTACGCGACCATGAGGCGAGTGGGTAAGTTGACGAACGATCGATTTCCAGTCGTCATTGATGTCGATACCAGTAATCTCATTACGCGGCACCATGATGTCGTTCACGGTGACGTGCTCTAAATCCAGAATAGACACCAACATATCTTGGTGACGTTGAGGGATTAAGCTACCGGCTTCATTTACCACGGTTCTAAGCTCTTCGGAGCTCAAGTGGTCGGTTGCATCATGGCTGGCTTTAACGCCTAAGATACGAATGAAGCCGTTGGTAATGAAGTTCACTAAGATCACCAATGGTGATAGCACCTTCATCAGTATCATCAAAAGGATACTACTCGCGTAAGAGACACGTTCAGGAAATAGAGAAGCGATGGTCTTTGGGGTTACCTCGGCGAATACTAGGATCACGAGAGTCAGGGTACCAGTAGCGATAGCCACACCGATATCCCCGTAGATGCGCATACCAAGAATAGTAGCGATCGCAGATGCAAGAATGTTGACGAGATTGTTGCCGATGAGGATGAGGCCAATCAATCTGTCTGGGCGGTTCAGAAGTTTTTCTACACGTTTGGCACCTTTATGACCCGTATTGGCCAAGTGCTTTAAACGGTAGCGGTTCAGGGACATCATGCCCGTTTCGGAACCAGAGAAATAACCAGAAATTACAATGAGACACGCGAGTAGCGCAAATAAGATACCCGTTGATATGTCGTCCAAAACTATTCTTTTCCTATTTGTGTATCTTGATTAATTTATGACCGAACATGGTCGAGATGTCAATTGAATCTAACGGACTCAATATTTTAAAGGCAAGGTGTGTGAGACCTTGCCTTTATTTTACAGACTAGTTCAGGATGATTTCCTGAACGAAGCGGCTACCGAAGTAGGCCAATGTGAGCATGCTGGCGCCGGCAAGTGCGAACCAAGTGACTTTCTGTCCACGCCAACCTTTTTGGTAGTGACCCCATAAAAGGATGGAGTAGATAACCCAAGCGATAAAAGACAATACCGCTTTGTGCGCCTTTCCTTGAGCAAACATATCTTGTACGAAGATAAGGCCAGTCAGCAAAGTACCCGTTAATAAACCATTACCAATCAGAATGATCTTGAAAAGCTGTCTCTCTACCATCATTAAAGGAGGTAGGTTAGGGTTTATCACTAAGGCTTTTTTCTTTTTAAGTTTGTGATCTAGCCAAGCAAGTTGCAGGGCGTATAGCGCACCGATAGTTAACGTTGCGTATGAGAATAGAGCCAAAGAGATGTGCACGAGCAGTTTTGGGTCATTCTCTAGATGTTTGATGAAGGTGCTTGGAAGAAAAGTGGCAGCCATCAAGTTCAGCGCAGCGAAGCTATAGACGACGGGTAAGATAAACCACAGACGGGTTTTGAGCATTGCACCGCTCATTACCACAGATATGATTAAACTGATTAATGAAGCAACGTTCAAGATACTGAGGTTTTGGCCACTGGCATTAAAAATCAAATCGCCAAGCAACCAAGCATGGAAAGCTAGAGCAAGTAATGCGCTGATAAACACCGTTTTTACACGGATTCCTGTTTGGTGCACGAGACCTGGAATGATCGTGGAAATCGCCATTGTATAAAGAAAGGCTGCTGCGATCGCAATAAGACTGTCCATGGTATCCATTTTAATGATTACTAATTGGCGAATTATACCTCGCATCGCTCTTTGGGGCTATGGCGAACCTCATTCAATTCCAAGTGAATAATGTCTCACATCACAAGCACGGATGATTAACGCTCTACAACGGGTATGACTCTAATCCGCGCTAATGTATACTCACAGTAATAGTCGCAGTTTTGAGCGAAGAGAAAACTATGTTTGATAATTTAACGGATCGTCTATCCAAAACGCTGAAGAACATCAGCGGTAAAGGTCGTCTGACCGAAGACAATATTAAAGAGACGCTGCGTGAAGTACGTATGGCGTTACTTGAAGCCGACGTTGCACTGCCCGTTGTCCGCGATTTTGTTAAGCGCGTAAAAGAAGGCGCTGTGGGTGTTGAGGTTTCTAAATCTCTAACGCCTGGTCAAGAATTCATTAAGATCGTTCAAGCTGAACTTGAAGCGGTGATGGGTGAGTCTAACGAGGCTCTTAACCTAGCAGCGCAGCCGCCAGCCGTTATCTTAATGGCGGGTCTACAAGGTGCGGGTAAAACCACATCGGTAGGTAAGCTATCTAAGCTTCTAACTGAGCGTGACAAGAAGAAAGTCTTGGTTGTGTCTGCCGACGTTTACCGTCCAGCGGCGATCAAACAGCTTGAAACGTTAGCAAGCGATGTTGGCGTAGACTTCTTCCCATCTTCAGCTGATCAAAAGCCTCTTGATATTGCAAACGCTGCAATCGACCACGCGAAGAAGAAATTCTACGACGTGCTACTTGTCGATACTGCGGGTCGTTTGGCTATCGATGAAGAGATGATGGGCGAGATCAAAGAGCTTCATACTGCAATTAAACCAGTAGAGACACTGTTCGTTGTTGATGCAATGACAGGTCAAGATGCTGCGAACACTGCAAAAGCCTTTGGTGATGCGTTACCACTAACCGGTGTTATCTTGACGAAAGTTGATGGTGATGCGCGTGGTGGTGCTGCTCTGTCTGTTCGTCATATCACAGGCAAGCCGATTAAATTCTTGGGTGTTGGTGAAAAGACTGACGCACTAGAACCGTTCCACCCAGATCGTGTTGCTTCTCGTATCTTAGGTATGGGCGACGTACTGTCTCTTATTGAAGACCTACAGAAAAACGTTGATACCGAGAAAGCAGAGAAACTGGCTAAGAAGTTCAAAGAGAAGAAAGGCTTTGACCTTGAAGACTTCCGTGAACAGCTAGGTCAGATGCAAAACATGGGCGGCATGATGGGCATGATGGATAAGCTTCCAGGCATGTCTCAGCTACCAGATAACGTTAAAGATAAAGTTGATGACAAGATGTTCAAGCAGATGGAAGCGATCATCAACTCTATGACCATGAAAGAACGTCAACGCCCTGACTTAATCAAAGGCTCACGCAAAAAGCGTATTGCCGCTGGTTCTGGTACACAGGTACAAGATGTAAACCGTATGCTTAAGCAGTTCACCCAAATGCAGAAGATGATGAAGAAGATGCAGAAAGGTGGCATGAAAGGCATGATGCGCAACATGCAAGGCATGATGGGCGGCGGTGGAGGTATGGGCGGAATGGGTGGTGGCTTTAACCCGTTTGGTCGATAATCTACAAATGTAAGCTTTAGCTACGTTACTTTTCATAGTGTTAGCCGTGTCACAGAAAGTGTACGGCAGCTATGTTGGTGAAAAAATAGCTAAAGCCCTTGCATTGCACCGGAATAAGAGTAAAATTCCGGGGCTTTAATTTGGCACGAGACCCCAAGCTATGTACTTATACTTGGGGTTAATTATTTTATTAAGAAAGCAAAGAGGACGACATGGTAACCATTCGTTTGGCACGTCACGGTGCAAAGAAGCGCCCATTTTATCAAATCGTAGTTGCGGATAGCCGTAACGCTGCAACTGGCCGTTTCATCGAGAAAGTAGGTTTCTTTAACCCTACTGCTCAAGGTCAAGAAGAAGGTCTACGTCTAGACCTAGATCGTGTTAACCACTGGGTTGGTCAAGGCGCATCTCTATCTGATCGTGTAGCTAAGCTAGTTAAAGACGCTCAAAAAGCGGCTTAATTCTTTTTTAAAGAGAAATAGCTTATGTCGATGAAGGGTAAAGAAACTATGAGCGAGCAAAACAATAGAATTGTCATGGGTAAACTTGGGTCTACCTATGGTATTCGTGGCTGGCTTAAAGTGTTCTCCTACACAGACAATGCTGAAAGCATATTTGATTACAGCCCTTGGTATTTAAACCTAAAGGGTAAGTGGGTTGAGTACAAAGTTGAGAGCTGGAAACGTCATGGCCAAGGTTATGTATGTAAGCTAGCGGGATTAGATGTTCGTGAAGACGCGCAACTGATGACTAACTTTGAAATTGCTATTGACCCTGCTTCGTTACCTGAATTGTCAGAAGATGAATTCTACTGGCGCGAATTGTTCGGTATGCAAGTTTTTACCACTAAAGGTTACGACCTTGGTGAGGTCACTGACCTATTAGAAACTGGCTCGAACGATGTTCTAGTAATCAAAGCAAATCTTAAAGATGCTTTTGGCCAAAAGGAACGGTTAGTACCGTACCTTGAAGAGCAAGTGATCAAGAAAGTTGATCGCGAAGCTCGCCGGATCGAAGTTGACTGGGATCCTGGATTCTAACTCCAAATTACAGAGCGAGAGAACACATGTGGGTTGGCATTATTAGCCTTTTTCCTGAAATGTTCCGTTCTGTTACTGATTTTGGAGTAACAGGTCAAGCGGTTAAAAAAGGTCTTTTATCTATTGAGACATGGAATCCTCGTGATTTCACTCATGATAAACATCGCACTGTTGATGACAGACCTTACGGTGGTGGTCCTGGCATGTTAATGATGGTTCAGCCTTTGCGCGACGCTATCAAAACTGCCAAGCAAGCAGCACCGGGAAAGACGAAAGTTATCTATCTTTCACCTCAAGGTCGTAAACTCGACCAGAAAGGTGTTGAAGAGCTGGCAACAAACGAGAATTTACTTCTTATTTGTGGTCGCTATGAAGGGGTAGATGAGCGCATCATTGAATCTGAAGTTGACGAAGAATGGTCGATTGGAGATTTTGTGATGACGGGTGGCGAACTGCCAGCCATGACGCTGATTGATTCAGTATCTCGGTTTGTTCCGGGTGTACTTGGAGATTTCGCTTCAGCAGAAGAAGATTCTTTTGCAAATGGTTTGCTAGATTGTCCCCATTATACGCGCCCTGAGGTGCTAGACGATAAAGATGTACCATCGGTACTCAAGTCTGGAAACCATAAGGACATTCGTCGCTGGCGATTAAAACAATCGTTGGGCCGAACTTGGCTAAGAAGACCAGAACTCCTGGAAAACCTAGCTCTGACTGACGAACAGGAACAATTACTGGCTGAATTCATTAAAGAGCAACGCTCTTAACGAAAAGCAAGCAGTAACCTATTAAATTTAGTATCAGTTTATTCTAGGAATTTATACAAATGAGCAACATCATCAAGGCTCTTGAAGAAGAGCAACTAAAATCAGACCTTCCTAAATTCGCACCAGGTGACACTGTTGTAGTTCAGGTTAAGGTAAAAGAAGGTGACCGTGAGCGTCTACAGGCTTTCGAAGGCGTTGTAATCGCTATTCGTAACCGTGGTCTACACTCTGCATTCACAGTTCGTAAGATCTCGAACGGTGAAGGCGTAGAGCGTGCGTTCCAAACTCACTCTCCAATGGTTGATAGCATCGAAGTTAAACGCCGTGGTGCAGTACGTCGTGCCAAGTTGTACTACCTACGTGAGCGTTCTGGTAAGTCAGCTCGTATTAAAGAGAAGCTTACTAAGAAGTAATTCTTTTTGCATTCTATCGATAAAAGCGGAGCCATTTGGCTCCGCTTTTTTGTGTCTGTTATTTGGAGCTTAGCAGGTAAGAGATCCCCAATTCGCTCGTACCTCACTCTTGAGGATGACAAACCAGACGAAACTCATATTTAACCGTCATTCCCTAGACTGACGAAGGAAGGAGTAGGGAATCTCTACTAACGCCGTGTTATAGGCAATAAAAAAGGATTGACGTTAAACGCCAACCCTTCAAAATCTACTCGCTACTCGCTACTC
>NZ_JBFRST010000003.1:0-130030 GCF_041473705.1 Vibrio sp. 10N.222.55.B11 | reverse complement strand
CTCGCTACTCGCTACTCGCTTAGTACGGATCTTCCGACCAACCATCGCTATCTGACATATCTGGTGCGCCAGCGATGCTGTTCTCTTCGTCTGCCCATTCACCGAAATCAATCATCTGACATTGCTTGCTGCAAAACGGGCGGTGCGGGCTTTGTTCGCCCCATTCAACGTCAGCATTACATTGAGGGCATTTAACGATGGTGATTTTCTTCGACATAGTAATTCTTAATTTGAAGGTGTAATAATAGTGGGTTTAGGCTCGAGTGAGGACTCAAGCCAAACTATAAAAGGAAATTAATTAGGTGCAGATTGCCAATTCAAATTCGATGTCTTGAGTACAGGCTTGCCCAGTTTCAAAGCTCATGAACTTAACAGCAAAGCGGTTCTTGTGACCGGAGATCATCGGGTAGGCACCGTATTGCATTGGAATAGATAGACGAAGGATATTCGCTTCATCGGCATCGCTCTGGAAGAAGCCAGCGCGAGCGATTTGCTCTTTAAAGTGACCAGTCTCTCTGGTGAGCTTCAACCACAGTGTTAGCGCTTCATACAGAGGTTGTAAGCTATCCATCCACGCTTTAGCATCTCTCATTCTCTTATCGAGAGGAAGGTGCAGCCAATAATGCAGTGCCGGTAAATCAAAGCAGCATGAGCCACCTGGAAGATTAAAGCGTTGGCGAATGGCACTCAGGAAGCGGTCTTCCTTAAGTGACTGGCCAAAACGCTCTGCCTGCATCAGAGCACGATAGATGTTACCAATGTCATTAAGCAGTGATGTCAGCATCTCTTGATCGACACCTTCAACATCCAACCAACTTTTGTAGGTTACACGTTGCTTCTCAATATCTTTTGCCAGTTCGCTCTTGAGTTGGATCTGTTCGAAGATTTCAATCAGATCAAAGATGGAACGGAAAAAGAGTTGATACTGTTGAGCATCGGAAAATGTAGAAGACAAGTGTAGCTGCCTCAAGAGTGATTCGACTCTTAAGTAGATGCGTGTTTTCTCATTTAGAGGATGTTCAAATTTATGGGTGATCATCGAGCAAACCTTCATTCAACATTGTTCTATTCTGACCCATCTACAGCACTGATTGCCAGATACTTTTGATGTAAATCTGTGATTTGAGGCAAAAGTTCTTGGTTTTTAGTATGGTTTTTAATCACGTCATCTGCAACTGCTAAGCGTTGTTCTCTTGAAGCCTGTGATTTTAAAATTGATGCAACTTGTTCCCTAGAAACATTGTCACGACTCATCGTACGTTCTATTTGAACTTCTGCTGGCACATCAACAATTAATACGCGATCGGCCATGCCTTGCATTTGGTTTTCCACCAATAGCGGTGCAACTAATAAACCATACGGGGATGTGATTTTAGACAGGTCACTGTCAATTTTGTCACGGATCATGGGATGAAGAAGATCATTGAGCCACTGCTTTTCTTTAGGATCTGAGAAGATCAGCTCACGCAGCCTACTTCGGTTGAGTGTTCCATCGTCAAGCAAGATAGACTCACCAAAGTGGTCTGTAATCTGTTTTAAGCCGACACTGCCCAGCGCAACCACTTCACGTGCCACGATATCAGCATCAACAATATCTATATTAAAATGCTCATTGAACAGGTTAGCGACCGTAGTTTTGCCACTGGCGATACCACCGCTTAATCCGATAATGATTGCCATGGTTAAATTCCTAGTACAGAAGTGAAATACCAACCCATGATGTCGTTACCCCACATCAAGCTTACCCAACCCGCAATCGCAAGGTAGGGCCCAAATGGAAAGGCTTTATCGATGCCTTGCTGTTTCAAGCGAAGTTGAATCAAACCAAACACAAGGCCAACAAGCGAAGATAAAAGGATGATCATCGGTAGGTGCTGCCAACCAAGCCATGCGCCAAGCGCAGCCAGGAGTTTGAAGTCACCGTAACCCATGCCTTCTTTGCCTGTCAGTAGTTTGAACAACCAATAAACAGACCACAGAGCCAGGTAGCCAGCCATTGCGCCAACCACAGAATCTTGCAGCGATACTGGGCTGATATTAAACAATGCTAAAGCGATACCGGACCATACTAAAGGCAAGGTGATTTGATCGGGTAACAGCATGGTATCGAGATCGATAAAGGTCGCGGTAATCAGTGCGAAGGTGAAAAAAATCAAAGCAATGGCGTAGTAACTGAAACCAAAGTGGCTAGCAACCATTGTGCAAAGTATTGCGGTAAGCAGTTCGACCAAAGGGTAGCGAGCACTGATTGGATTAGCACAGCTATGGCACTTACCCTTTAAGAACAACCAGCTTAAGACTGGGATATTGTCGACGATTCTTAATTGGGTTTTGCACTTCGGGCAGGTAGAGCGAGGAATGCTGAGGTTGAACTTTCCCTCTGGCGCTGGAATTTTATATTGAGAGAAATATTCCGAGCACTCTTGTTGCCATTCTCGTTCCATCATAATCGGTAAACGGTGTATGACGACGTTGAGGAAGCTGCCAATAAGAAGGCTAAAAATGAAAGCTAATACGGGGAATAGCCAAGGATAGTAGTGAAATACTTCCATAGTGTCCTTTACCACTTGATCTATATGAGCAGAAGTTTGCTACTCATGGGTGTTTAGTTGCTTTTAACTATCCTAACACACTCATAAGATTAAAGATCGGTAAGTACATCGCAACCACAAGCCCTCCAACAACCGTTCCTAAAAACACGATGATCAATGGCTCTAAGATCTTGCCCAGATTATCGACGGTGTTGTCTACTTCAAACTCGTAAATCGAAGCCACTTTATTAAGCATATCGTCAAGGTTGCCAGACTCTTCGCCAATCATCACCATCTGTAACACCATTTCGGGGAAGGCATTGGTATTACGCATCGCGATATACATTGGCATACCTGCAGCTGTTTCACGATGAACCTCAATGATCGCCGATTCATAATGCAAATTGCCTGCGGTTTTTGCGGTGGTTTTAAGGCTCATTAGAATCGGGATACCAGAACTAAAACTGGTGGATAGGGTTCGACTGAATTTCGCAATAGAGGCTTTGGCCATCACGCCCCCAAGTACTGGGAAGCGTAATCCTAAACGACTGGCTGATAATCGAATCGAGTAAGAGCGCTGGCACAGTTGATGGACCAATAGCGCGAGCAAGCCAATGCCCACAGCAGTATAAAAACTGTAAGCCTGCATCCAATGTGACAGATAGAGTACCTGCTGAGTAAACCAAGGGAGATCGGCACCAAACCCTGAAAACATCGATTCAAATTCGGGAATAACCATGGTCAGCATTAGGTAAGAGACAGTCAGTGCAACAATGACCACCATCGCTGGGTAAATAAGTGCTTTTATAACCTTAGACTTTAGCTGTTCACTCTTTTCTCGATAAGTTGCCAAGCGTTCGAATACTTGCGCGAGATTACCGGAAAGTTCGCCCGTCGCGACTAAGTCGGTGTAGAGATCATCAAAGTGACGGCTTGCGGTTCGCATCGCTTTTGAGATCGGAGTTCCGGCTTCTACACCTTTGCAGATGTGCGATAAAATTGATTTCATTTCTGCTTTACGGTGATTGTCTGATACCAACTTTATCGCTTGTACGATAGGCACACCAGTAGCCAGCATCGTCGCAAGTTGCCGAGTTAAAATTGTGATGTCTTTGGCTTTGACGCGATGTGTTAAACGAGTGACGGCTGAAATACTTTTCTTTTTTATTTTCTTAATCTGAATATGCTGTTCTTTGAGCTTTTCTCGTACTTCCAATTCGGTGAGCGCTAACGTTTGCCCAGACACTTTCTTGCCTGAGCTGTTAATGCCTTTCCAGTGATAGCTTTTTAATTGTGATTGTTTGGACTTGCTACTCATTGGTGCTCCATTGGTTTATATGTACAGAACACGTTGCAGCTCTTGATAGCTGGTGGTGCCTTCAAGCAATTTATCTAGCCCCGACTCTTGCAGAGTTCTCATGCCTTCTCGGCGAGCCAAGTTTTCAATGGCCAACGCGTTCGGTTTGTCGATCAGGCTGCTTTTCAGTTGATCGCTAAACGGCATCACTTCATAGATACCCACTCGCCCCGAATAACCCTGGTTACACTCATTGCAACCTTTAGGACTCGCTTTGTAGATGGTTTGGCTGTTAGGAATGGAGTGACGCAGGAATATGTCCGGTGAATCGTCAGTTTCTTTGCAGTGGTTGCATAATCGTCTTGCCAGTCGTTGGGCGATAATCAAACTCAATGATGAAGCGAGGTTAAAGGGTTCTATACCCATATGTGCGAGTCGGGTGACGGTTTCTGCGGCGGAATTCGTGTGCAGTGTCGAAAGTACTAAGTGACCCGTTTGCGATGCTTTGATCGCGATTTCTGCCGTTTCCAAGTCGCGGATCTCTCCAACCATCACCACATCAGGGTCTTGTCGTAAAAATGATCGCAGAGCTTCCGCAAATCCAAAGCCGATCTTAGGCGTCACTTGTACCTGATTGATACCACATAGGTTAATTTCCACCGGATCTTCGGCTGTTGATATGTTGCGTTCAGTTGTGTTGAGCACTCGAAGGCCAGTATATAGGGAGACGGTTTTTCCGCTGCCAGTTGGACCTGTCATTAAGATCATCCCTTGTGGGCGCTTCAGGGCATTGAGGTAGAGTGCTTTTTGATCTTCGGTGTAACCTAACTTATCGATATCTAGATTGGCCGCGCTGCTATCAAGCAGTCGAAGAACGATCTTTTCACCCCACAAGGTCGGCAGCGTTGATACCCGCATATCAATCGCCAAGTCGTCATTTAGACGCAGTTTAATACGACCGTCTTGAGGCAAGCGGCGTTCAGCGATATCAAGCTTGGCGAGGATCTTTAAGCGAGCTGATAGACGACGACTTAGGTGAGAGGCGGGTTGCTGTATTTCAACAAGGATACCATCACAACGCAGTCGCACTCGGTAGTGCTCTTCGTAAGGTTCGAAGTGGATATCTGATGCGCCTTTGCGTACCGCATCAACCAGTATCTGATTGATAAAGCGGCTGACAGGGGAATCGTCTTGGCTGAGATCTTCTATCGATGCTATCTCGTCGTCAGACACTTCAACAAGATTGGCGAGTTCATCTTGAGTGATCTCTTTGCGTTTAGAGTCTTGCCCTGAAATAGAGCGGCCATACAGCTTGCGAATCGCACCTTCTAATTCAGAGTAGTTGGCGACAACCAGTTCAATCTGTAATCCCGTCGCAAATCGAAAGTCATCTTCCGCTTGTAAATCGGTCGGGTCGGCAGAGGCGAGTGTGAGAGTCGAGCTAGATACTGAAATCGGGATAGCACGATATTTGGTAATCAGTTCACGAAGCCCTAATTGGTCACATAGTGTCTCATAGTCCATATTGGCAAGTTGTACTAACGGTAAGCCGAAGATGGTTTTAATGTTGTTTGCTAAGGAGTTGCCTGTGAAGAAATCTAGAACGATCAAAGCTTCAGGTGTCGAAATACCTGAAGCTTGTACATGTTCCGCAACAGCTTGTTCTTGAGTCAGGCTAAGTAAGTCAGCCTGACGGAGAACGGTTGGGAGGTTGGTTAGCATTATGTGTTTGGACAGTAATCAGTCGAGCCTAAGTCACAAGCAACGATCCAAGTCACGCCATGTGTAGTTAACTTAGGTGTTATTGTTAAGGTTCCAGATTTTTTAAGACCAGCTTTCCCTTTTGTTGCGTCAACTGTTGCTGTAATTGTTCCGGTAATTGTTGCTGCTGCAGAGCTTGTTGCTGCTGCTGTCACTGTAACAGTAGAGGCGACAGCAAATTTATCATTCGCGGATTTATCGAATGTTTGAGAGGCTGGAACTCCATTGTCGCCTGAAGAACATGCTGTGTTACCACTTAATAAACAAACACTTACGCCTGTTTTTATTGCGGATGAAGCATTTAGCATTTCAGATGCATGTGTTTTGTTTGTATAGTTTTGATAAGCAGGTACAGCAAATGCGGATAAGATCCCAATAATCGCCACCACAATCATCAATTCAATCAGCGTAAAGCCTTTCTGGTTCGTTCTTTTGTTCTTGTTATTCATTGTTCTATTCCATTGTTTAGTTTGTTTCAGCGCAAGCACTGGTTGATGGAAAGAATAGAAGTTGAGATGGGGTAGTGGAATGGTGTTCAGGTGCGGTCGCGAGCGGTTTGGTATTTATTGGTGTAGTGTTTCATATAGCAGGCAAAATTATGCGATCAGCTTAAATAACTGCTTGAAATATTGATAATTCAGGCAATAAAAAAGGCACCGTTATTAACAGTGCCTTTACAGAAATTATTTATTATTCAGTCAATTACGCTTTGAATCTCATTGATAGATCCATTGCTTTTAGGTGCTTAGTTAGCGCGCCTACCGAAATGTAATCAACACCCGTTTCAGCGAACTCTGCAATGGTATCTAAAGTTACGTTACCAGAGTTTTCTAGCGCAGCACGTCCTGCGTTGATTTTCACGGCTTCACGCATCATGTCTGTGGTGAAGTTGTCTAACATGATGATGTCTGCGCCAGCGCTGATCGCTTGCTCTAGCTCTTCTAGGCTTTCGGTTTCAACTTCCACTGGCTTACCTGGGTTCAGCTCTTTTGCAGTAGAGATAGCCTTCTCAATGCCACCACAAGCGATGATGTGGTTTTCTTTGATTAGGTAAGCATCGAAAACACCAATACGGTGGTTGAAGCCGCCACCACAAGCCACCGCGTATTTCAGTGCGCTGCGTAGGCCAGGGATGGTTTTACGCGTATCCAACAGGCGGCATTCAGTGTGTTTGATTTTGTCTGCGTAGATAGCTGTAGTAGTCGCACAGCCAGATAGCGTTTGAATGAAGTTCATTGCGTTACGCTCACCCGTTAATAGTGCGCGTGCTGGGCCAGTTAGCGTGCAAAGCGTTTGGTTTGGTTCAACCTTGTCGCCATCTTCTACATTCCACTCGATAGTCACTTCACCGCCCAATTGCTTAAACACTTCATCAGCCCAAGCTTTACCACAGAACACGCCGTGCTCACGGGTAATAATAGTTGCACTGTTGATTGCGTCTGCAGGGATTAGACTTGCCGTAATATCAGCCGCTGGTTCTAACGTTCCACCTAGATCTTCTTTGATGGTCTCAGCGACTGCACGAGTGATCTCTAGAGGCAGTTGCTCTTTTAAGTAGTCAAGGCGTTGGTGGCTGTTATGTGTGTTTTTCATCGCAAATCTAATCTTGAAAGGGAGTGGGAATGGAATGATACTCTTGCTTAACTTCAAATTAAAGAGGCTAGCGCGACTGCTCTATGGGCAAGGTCACATCTTATTGTGCTAGCAGAAAATAAAGTGAGACCAAGATGACGATCAGCTCCAATGGATGGTATGACTACGCTCGGCATGTTCCTTCCCCGTATTTTGATGCTAGACCGAGTGCCGACGATATCTCTCTGCTGGTGGTTCACAATATTAGCTTGCCTCCGGGTCAATTTGGTGGGCCTTACATCGAACAGTTTTTTACGGGTAAGCTAGACCCGTCGGAACACCCGTTTTTTAAGGTGATTCACCAAATGGATGTATCGGCGCACTGTTTGATTCGTCGCGACGGGGAAGTGGTGCAGTTCGTTTCTTTCTTAGACCGAGCTTGGCATGCTGGCCAGTCGAGCTTTGCAGGGCGTGAAAGGTGTAATGACTATTCGATTGGTATTGAACTGGAAGGCAGTGACTTTGTGGCTTACACCGAGCAGCAGTATCAAGCGCTTGCCCAATTAACAGAAACGATCGTATCGATGTTCCCTCAAATCACCAGCGAACGTATCACTGGCCATCAATACATAGCGCCTCTGCGTAAAACTGATCCTGGCTTGGTCTTCGATTGGCAGAAGTTTAAAAAAAATCTCAAAGCTTAAGCCTCAGTTTTTGACGATGGCCTTACCGCAGGTGGGCGTTGAATAGTCAACGCCTAGCATAATGACTTGTGAATTTTTGTTGTTGCGATGTAAAGAAAGTGGTGGAGAGAAGCGCATCAATAAATTGAGAGTGTGACGAACTTATCAAACACTCATTTATTAAAACTTATGAACAGAATTTCCACCCTAAATGTGCGCTTGGTTCGATTTTTAAACAAGTGACGCTAATCTTTCTGAAACAATTCATTTTTATCCTGAAACTTTCTAGCACGAACACTCCCCAAAAGTATTACCCCTGTAAATGGTAAGACCAATTTGGTTGCTGTTTTAAATTTCATTTGTTAAATCATGGTTAATTCACGCTGTATTCTATGATGCAGGTCAATTTTAGGCTGGACAGTGGCGTTTTAATTATGTTAATTTCTGCCCAACTTAAAATTGGTATTACCAATTGTCAGCGAAGAAAAAGAAGAACAACAAACTATGGCTTATCAAAGGATTCGTCAGCCAAAACTCTCCGATGTTATCGAACAAGAGTTAGAAAGGTTGATAGTGGAAGGAACACTGGCTCCAGGGCAGCAGCTGCCGCCTGAGCGCGAACTGGCGAAGCAGTTCGATGTGTCTCGTCCTTCAATCCGAGAAGCGATACAACGTTTAGAAGCAAAACGCTTGCTTACTCGCCGTCAAGGTGGAGGTACGTTTGTTAGCGAAAATATCTGGAAAAGCTTTTCAGATCCTTTGCTTAATTTGTTGTCGTCCCATTCTGAAACCCAACTAGACTTGTTGGAATCGCGTCATGCGATGGAAGGGATTTCGGCTTACTTCGCGGCATTGCGTGGCACCGATGAAGACTTTGCTCGAATTCAAGCATGCCAAGAAAAAATTCGCGGTGCGCAAGATAAGGGTGATATTGAAGCCGAATCTGCAGCGGTGATGGCTTTTCTTATTGCTTTAACAGAGGCAGCGCACAATGTGGTGTTATTGCACATTGTTCGTAGTTTGGCTCCGTTACTCGAACAAAATGTCTTAGAAAATTTAAAGCTGTTGCATCGTCGTAAAGACGTTGTGGAGAAAGTGAGTATACATCGAGCTAACATTGTGGATGCGATCGTTTCAGGACAGCCAGAACAGGCACGTGAAATGTCACACTCTCATTTAGCTTACATCGAAGAAACATTGATGGATTTGACCAAAGAAGAGTCGCGCCGCGAACGTTCTTTACGTCGAATTCAACAGGGTAAATAGCCGTAATACTTCGGCTATTTACGTGTTTAGTAGAATCCAACTAACAAAAAGGATAGATCGCCATGTCTGACATGAAGCATGACGTTGATGCTCTGGAAACTCAAGATTGGTTAGAAGCTCTTGAGTCAGTAGTACGTGAAGAAGGTGTAGAACGTGCACAGTTTTTACTAGAACAAGTTCTAGATAAAGCGCGTTTAGATGGTGTTGATATGGCTACAGGCATCAACACAAACTACATCAACACAATTCCAGCAGCACAAGAGCCAGCTTACCCTGGTGACGTAACTCTTGAGCGTCGTATTCGTTCGATTATTCGCTGGAACGCAATCATGATCGTATTGCGTGCTTCTAAGAAAGACCTAGACCTTGGTGGTCACATGGCTTCTTACCAGTCAGCAGCAGCGTTCTACGAAGTATGTTTCAACCACTTCTTCCGTGCTCCAAACGAGACAGACGGTGGCGATCTAGTTTACTACCAAGGTCACATATCTCCAGGTATCTACTCTCGTGCATTCGTTGAAGGTCGTCTAACTGAAGAACAGCTAGATAACTTCCGTCAAGAAGTTGATGGTAAAGGTATCCCTTCTTACCCGCACCCGAAACTGATGCCTGAGTTCTGGCAGTTCCCGACAGTATCTATGGGTCTTGGTCCTATCTCTGCTATCTACCAAGCGCGCTTCCTTAAGTACCTTGACGGCCGAGGCCTGAAAGAAACTTCAGCGCAACGCGTATACGCGTTCCTAGGTGACGGTGAGATGGATGAGCCAGAATCACGTGGTGCTATCTCTTTCGCTGCGCGTGAGAAACTAGACAACCTATGTTTCCTAATCAACTGTAACCTACAGCGTCTAGACGGCCCTGTAATGGGTAACGGTAGCATCATCCAAGAACTTGAAGGCCTATTCAAAGGCGCAGGTTGGAACGTTGTTAAAGTTATCTGGGGTAGCAACTGGGATTCTCTACTAGCTAAAGACACTACTGGTAAGCTTCTTCAACTAATGAACGAAACTATCGATGGTGACTACCAAACATTCAAATCTAAAGATGGCGCATACGTACGTGAGCACTTCTTTGGTAAGTACCCAGAAACAGCTGCACTAGTTGCAGACATGACTGATGACGAAATCTTCGCTCTTAAGCGTGGTGGTCACGATTCTTCTAAACTGTTTGCTGCATTCAACAATGCAAAAGAGACAAACGGTAAGCCAACGGTAATCCTAGCTAAAACTGTTAAAGGTTACGGCATGGGTGATGCAGCTGAAGGTAAGAACATTGCACACGGTGTTAAGAAAATGGACATGACTCATGTTCAACACCTGCGTGATCGCCTAGGCCTTGAAGACCTACTATCAGATGAGAAAATTGCTGAACTTCCATATCTAAAACTGGAAGAAGGTTCTGCTGAATACGAATACATGCACGCGCGTCGTAACGCTCTACACGGTTACACTCCAGCACGTCTTCCTAAGTTTACACAAGAGTTCAAGGTTCCTGAGCTAGACGCATTCGCACCTCTACTAGGTGAACAGAAGCGTGATATCTCTACAACTATGGCTTATGTACGTACGCTAAACATCCTTCTTAAAGATAAGAACATTGGTAAGAACATCGTTCCTATCATCTGTGATGAAGCACGTACATTCGGTATGGAAGGTCTATTCCGTCAGGTTGGTATCTACAATCCACACGGTCAAGATTACACTCCAGAAGATAAAGGCATCGTTTCTTACTACAAAGAAGCAACGTCTGGTCAAGTTCTTCAAGAAGGTATCAACGAACTAGGTTCTATGGCTTCATGGGTTGCTGCAGCAACGTCATACAGCACAAACGATCTACCGATGATCCCGTTCTACATCTACTACTCAATGTTCGGTTTCCAACGTATTGGCGACATGGCATGGTTAGCAGGTGACCAACAAGCTCGTGGCTTCCTACTGGGTGCTACTGCTGGTCGTACAACGCTAAACGGCGAAGGTCTACAGCACGAAGATGGTCACTCGCACATCATGGCGAACACAGTACCTAACTGTATCTCTTACGACCCAACGTTTGCTTACGAGTTAGCGGTAATCATGCAAGACGGTATCCGTCGCATGTACGGTCCTGAGCAAGAGAACGTTTACTACTACTTAACAGTAATGAACGAGAACTACGCAATGCCAGCAATGCCAGAAGGCGCTGAAGAAGGCATCCGTAAAGGTATTTACAAGCTTGAATCTCACGCTGGTGCTAAGGGCAAAGTTCAACTAATGAGCTCTGGTACTATTATGAACGAAGCGCGTAAAGCGGCTTCAATTCTAAGTGAAGAGTACGGCGTAGCATCTGACGTATTCTCTGTAACGTCGTTCAACGAACTAACTCGTGATGGTCAAGCGGTAGAGCGTGACAACATGCTTCACCCAGAAGCGGAAGAGAAAGTACCGTACATCACAACTGTTCTTGGTAAAGAACCTGCAATCGCAGTGACTGACTACATGAAGAACTACGCTGAGCAAGTACGTGCGTACATGCCAACTGAGTCTTATAAAGTACTTGGTACAGATGGTTTCGGCCGTTCTGACAGCCGTGAAAACCTACGTCGTCACTTCGAAGTTAACGCTGGCTACATCGTAGTTGCAGCGCTAACTGAACTGGCTAAACGTGGTGATATCGAGAAATCTGTAGTTGTTGAAGCAATTGCTAAATTCAATATCGACACTGAAAAAACAAACCCACAATACGCTTAATACAGCGCTTAACTAGAAGGTAAATAAGCAATGGCAATCGAAATTAATGTACCTGACATCGGTGCGGATGAGGTTGAAGTTACTGAGATTCTTGTAAGCGTTGGCGACAAGGTTGAAGAAGAGCAGTCTCTGATCACTGTTGAAGGCGACAAAGCTTCTATGGAAGTTCCAGCGTCTCAAGCAGGTATTGTTAAAGAAATCAAAGTAGCTGAAGGCGATTCAGTTTCTACTGGTTCTCTTATCATGATTTTCGAAGCCGAGGGTGCAGCTGAAGCTGCACCTGCTCCAGCAGCAGAGGCAGAGGCAGCTCCAGTAGCTCCAGTAGCTGCGCCTGCAGCGGCAGCAGCGGCAGAACTTAAAGAAGTTCACGTTCCTGATATCGGCGGTGATGAAGTTGAAGTAACTGAAATCATGGTAGCTATCGGTGACGCAGTAGAAGAAGAGCAATCTCTTCTTACTGTTGAGGGTGACAAGGCTTCAATGGAAGTACCTGCACCATTCGCTGGTATCGTTAAAGAAATCAAGATCGCTTCTGGTGATTCAGTATCTACTGGTTCTCTAGTGATGGTATTTGAAGTGGCAGGTTCTGGCGCTCCAGTTGCAGCAGCTCCTGCTCCAGCGGCGGCACCAGTTGCAGCGGCTCCAGCAGCATCAGCTGAAAAAGAAGTAAACGTTCCTGATATCGGTGGTGACGAAGTAGAAGTTACTGAAATCATGGTAGCAGTTGGCGATACAGTAGAAGAAGAGCAATCTCTAATTACTGTTGAAGGCGACAAAGCTTCAATGGAAGTTCCTGCACCATTCGCTGGTACAGTAAAAGAAATCAAGATTGCAGCTGGCGACACAGTGTCAACTGGCTCTCTAATCATGACTTTCGTTGTGGAAGGCGCAGCTCCAGTAGCAGTAGCGGCTTCCGCTCCAGCACAAGCAGCAGCTCCGGCAGCAGCACCTGCACCTAAAGCAGAAACAGTAGCTCCAGCAGCTGGCGACTTCCAAGAGAACGGTGACTACGCGCACGCTTCTCCTGTAGTTCGTCGTCTTGCTCGTGAATTTGGCGTTAACCTTTCTAAGGTTAAAGGTACTGGTCGTAAGAGCCGTATCCTTAAAGAAGACGTTCAGTCTTACGTTAAAGATGCACTTAAGCGTCTTGAGTCTGGTGCAGCGGCATCTGGCAAAGGCGGTGACGGTTCTGCTCTTGGTCTACTACCATGGCCAAAAGTTGACTTCAGCAAGTTCGGCGAAACTGAAGTTCAGAAGCTTTCTAAGATTAAGAAGATCTCTGGCGCTAACCTGCACCGTAACTGGGTAATGATCCCTCACGTTACACAGTGGGACAACGCAGACATCACTGAGCTAGAAGCATTCCGTAAAGAACAGAACGCAATCGAAGCGAAGAAAGACACTGGTATGAAGATCACTCCACTTGTGTTCATCATGAAAGCTGTTGCTAAAGCGCTAGAAGCATTCCCAGCATTCAACTCGTCTCTTTCTGACGATGGCGAAAGCATCATTCTTAAGAAGTACGTAAACGTGGGTATCGCAGTTGATACACCAAACGGCCTAGTTGTTCCTGTTTTCAAAGATGTGAACAAGAAAGGTATTTACGAGCTATCTGAAGAACTAATGGTTGTTTCTAAGAAAGCACGCTCTGGCAAGCTAACTGCGGCAGACATGCAAGGCGGTTGTTTCACAATCTCTAGCCTTGGTGGTATTGGCGGTACTGCATTTACACCAATCGTAAATGCTCCAGAAGTCGGTATCTTAGGTGTATCTAAGTCTGAGATTAAGCCAGTTTGGAATGGTAAAGAGTTCCAACCACGTCTACAGCTTCCACTGTCTCTATCATATGATCACCGCGTGATCGATGGTGCAGAAGGTGCACGCTTCATTACTTTCTTAAACAGCGCACTATCTGACATTCGTCGTCTAGTTCTGTAATTGAGAAAGTAATTATTAAGGTGGCTTTCGGGTCACCTTAATTCTTTATATAAAGACTATTTTTAGAGAACAGTTTCCCGCATTTCTAAGAAAGCGAGAGGGAATTGTTGTCTAGCTCACAGGCTAACTTAAAGCTACTTTCACACTGTTAACATCTCTGTAAAATGTTTCCTGTTTGAAAGCCCAATAATTTTAAGAACATCTACTCAGCCTGTTAGGGATAATGACTACAAGAGGTCACAATGAGCAAAGAAATTAAAGCCCAAGTTGTTGTACTTGGTTCAGGTCCTGCTGGTTACTCAGCTGCATTCCGTTGTGCGGATTTAGGTCTAGAAACAGTACTAGTTGAACGTTACAGCACTCTTGGTGGTGTATGTCTAAACGTTGGTTGTATTCCATCAAAAGCACTTCTTCACGTTTCTAAAGTAATCGAAGAAGCTAAAGCGATGGCAGAGCACGGCGTTGTATTCGGCGAGCCACAAACTGACATCAACAAGATTCGTATCTGGAAAGATAAAGTAGTTGATCAATTAACTGGCGGTCTTGGCGGTATGGCTAAGATGCGTAACGTTACTGTTGTTAACGGTTTCGGTAAGTTCACTGGTCCTAACAGCATTCTTGTTGAAGGCGAAGGTGAAGCAACTACGGTTAACTTCGACAACGCAATCATTGCTGCGGGTTCTCGCCCAATCAAACTTCCTTTCATCCCACATGAAGACCCACGTATTTGGGATTCTACGGATGCACTAGAACTAAACGAAGTACCTGAAAAACTGCTTATCATGGGCGGCGGTATCATCGGTCTTGAGATGGGTACGGTTTACCACTCTCTAGGTTCTAAAGTTGAAGTTGTAGAGATGTTCGATCAAGTTATCCCTGCTGCGGATAAAGATATCGTTAAAGTTTTCACTAAGCGCATTAAGAACAAGTTCAAGCTAATGCTTGAAACTAAAGTGACTGCTGTTGAAGCAAAAGAAGACGGTATCTACGTTTCAATGGAAGGCAAAAAAGCACCAGCTGAAGCTGAACGCTACGATGCTGTTCTTGTTGCTATCGGTCGTGTTCCAAATGGTGCACTTATCGACGCTGAAAAAGCGGGTATCGAAGTTGATGAGCGTGGTTTCATCAATGTTGATAAGCAAATGCGTACTAACGTTCCTCACATCCACGCGATCGGTGATGTTGTTGGTCAACCAATGCTTGCTCACAAAGGTGTGCATGAAGGTCACGTAGCTGCTGAAGTTATCTCTGGTAAGAAGCACTACTTCGACCCTAAAGTAATCCCATCAATTGCGTACACTGAGCCAGAAGTTGCTTGGGTAGGTAAGACTGAGAAAGAAGCGAAAGCTGAAGGCATCAATTACGAAGTTGCTACTTTCCCTTGGGCTGCTTCTGGTCGTGCAATCGCTTCTGACTGTGCAGACGGCGTGACTAAGATGATCTTCGATAAAGATACTCATCGCGTAATCGGTGGTGCTGTTGTTGGTACTAACGGTGGTGAACTTCTTGGCGAAATCGGCCTAGCAATCGAAATGGGTTGTGATGCAGAAGATATCGCACTTACTATCCACGCTCACCCAACTCTACACGAGTCTGTTGGTCTAGCTGCGGAAGTATTCGAAGGTTCAATCACTGACCTTCCAAACAAGAAAGCAGTGAAAAAGAAGAAGTAATCCTTCTTTAGCCACTCGCTAATGTTTTTAAAAGCCGCTGATTCGTCAGCGGTTTTTTTATGTCTGAAGAAAAGAGCAGGAACGTTTCACTCCGAGATGCGAGTACGCTGCGCTCCGGGATACGAAGAGCGAGTGCTAAAAACAAAAAAGGATTGACGCAATACGCCAATCCCTAAGTTTTTTTCGAAGACCGAATTTCAAATCTACTTATAAATGCACAGCATGTTCAAGTAGCTATCCGTTAAGCTTGAAAGCTCTTCTGGCGTTTCTACACGTTTCGCTTGGATGAATAGCGAGTAGCAAATGCCGTGGAATAGATTCGCTAGATGTTTAGGGTCGTGATCGTCACAGACTTCGCCGCGTTCAATCGCTTTGCTAAACATGTTTTGTACTAACATTTGGTTAGTGCGGTTAGTTGTTACGAATAGCGGCCATACTTCATCACGAGTCGAAGCGCTCCATTCGAACCACACGTTTAACCAATGGCTATCTTGAGCCACTAACGTCACCATTTCAGTCGCAATATTATGTAGGTTTTGTTTTGCGTGAATATCCAGATCGATATTGTCTGAAAGGAAGTTAGAGAATTGGCGTACAACGTGATTTAGTACTTCATCAACCAGATCTTCACGGGTTGGGAAGTAGTTAAATACCGTTGCGACAGACACCTGAGCGATGTCTGCAATATCAGCGTGTCCACCACGACCGATGCCGCGGCGAGAGAATACCTCAAGAGCGATTTCCATCAATTGAAGTTTTCTTTTTAAAGGTGAAAGCCTAGTTCTAGGTCTCTTAGATATTGAGTCCATTTTATTTTCCTTGCCAACGAAATTTTTATATTAATGATTTTATTATTATTTAAGCCAAGATGAGTGTAATGGTGCATATGCGAATGGTCAATCCTTTCAGCTTGTTTTATAGACAGTTACATCAAACTTGATACATAAAGCGTGATCAGCATTGATGTGAAAGGAGACGAGTATTGGATAAGGCACCAGCGCACATTTCGTGGAGAATCTGACAGTAAATTCGAACCATAAGGTGGTGTGGGTATTTGAGCAGTGCTAGACTTACGCACAAAATTGAGCGACACAACTGACGAAACTGTCAACATTCGTCGCAATCACCAAATAGAATGAGAGCAGTATGAAGCATACAGTTGAAGTCATGATCTCTGAGCAAGAAGTTCAGGATCGAGTGAACGAACTAGGCAAACAGATCACGGAACACTACAACGGTAGTGAAGATCTAGTTTTAGTTGGCTTATTGCGTGGATCTTTTGTCTTTATGGCAGATCTTGCTCGTGCTATCGATTTAACTCACCAAGTTGATTTCATGACCGCGTCTAGCTACGGCAACGGCATGGAAAGCTCACGTGATGTTCGTATTTTGAAAGATCTTGATGATGATATCCAAGGTAAAGACGTTCTACTTGTAGAGGATATTATCGATACAGGTAACACGCTGACTAAAGTAAAAGAGATTCTGAGCCTACGTGGTCCTAAGTCTATCGAAATTTGTACGCTATTAGACAAGCCTTCTCGCCGTGAAGTGACTGTCGATACAAAATGGATTGGTTTCGAGATCCCAGACGAGTTTGTTGTTGGTGTTGGTATCGACTACGCACAAAAATATCGTCACCTACCGTACATCGGTAAGGTAGTACCTCAAGAGTAATCATTACGCTTGTGGTTTAGAAGTCATTAAAAAGCCCGCTTGATGCGGGCTTTTTGTATATATGACGGAATGGGTTAGCTTTGTTGACTAAGAAGAGGCGTCGTTAAGATCTTGTTTAATGCATCTAAGTGACTGTTCTCTAAAGTATCGTTACTTGAGCAACGTACGCCAAGGTCCTGTAGCTTGCCATCGCCAATACCATAAACCACACCATGGATTTCAACGTCTTGGCCACGCTCCCACGCATTTTGCATAATGGTTGAGTTACCTAGGTTATAAACCTGTTCTGCGACGTTAATTTCGCATAACTTGTCACCCCATTGTTCACGAGGAAGCCCCTCGATTTGCTTGCGGTATTTTAGGTAATTGTCACGGATGTGCAGTAACCAGTTGTTGATAAGACCAAGTTTCGGGTTATCAATCGCCGCGTTAACACCGCCACAACCGTAGTGACCACAGACAATAATGTGTTTCACTTTAAGAACATCTACTGCGTACTGAACAACAGATAGACAGTTTAGGTCTGTATGAACCACTTGGTTGGCCACGTTTCGGTGAACAAACAGTTCTCCAGAATATAAGCCAGTCAGGCGCTCGGCTGGAACTCGGCTATCTGAACAACCTATCCATAGAAAACCAGGGCTTTGACCCTCTTCAAGCGTTGTAAAATACTCAGGTCTTTCAGAGCGAATTTCTTCAGACCATTTGGAATTGTTCTCAAAAAGCTGTTTTATTTCTGGCATCTTGCTTCTTACATCCCTCAATTAAGATGCTTAACTATACACAATGTTACAAATTCAATCTCGTAAAAACTGCGTCAAAATGTACTCATCTGACGTGTTCTAGTACGGAAAATCATAAACTTAGCCCACTATCAATAATCCAGTTATAAGACATGAATAATGTGATTGAATTAACACTTTCTGAACACTTGATACATTTGCTAAAGTGATAAGGTTTGTCATTTCATCATCAGGAAGGTGTGTTTTGTTTGGAAGTCGTTTTACGGATATCAATCTCAAAGGGGATATGTTTGGCGGTGTAACTACAGCCATCATCTCGTTACCTTTAGCATTGGCATTTGGTGTTGCTTCTGGCGCGGGAGCTGAAGCTGGCTTGTGGGGCGCCATTATGGTTGGCCTATTTGCAGCATTGTTTGGCGGTTCGAGTAGTTTGATTTCTGAACCTACCGGCCCTATGACGGTGATCATGACTGCCGTAATGACGAGTATGGTTGCTAAATATCCTGAAACGGGTATGGCAATGACCTTTACTGTCGTGATGATGGCCGGTGCATTCCAGATATTACTTGGTACGTTAAAGCTAGGAAAATACGTCACTTTGATGCCATATAGCGTGATCTCCGGATTCATGTCGGGCATTGGCGTTATTCTGATTATCTTGCAGCTGTCTCCATTGTTAGGGCATGCCGCTCCATCCGGTGGTGTAATGGGCACGCTCTCTGCTTTACCTGATACGCTAGCAAACTTAAAAGTGAGTGAGCTATTTCTAGGTGCTCTGACACTCGGTATTCTTTTTGGCTTCCCCGCTAAGTATCGTAAGTATGTACCTGCTCAACTGGTCGCGTTAGTGGCTGTAACGCTCTTGTCCGTCATTATTTTTGATACCGACTCTATTCGCCGTATTGGTGAAATCCCAGCTGGTTTACCTTCCCTCGTTATCCCTACGATCAGCGCTGAACAGTTTACTACTATGGTTATCGATGCCTTGGTGCTTGGTACATTAGGTTGTATTGATACGCTTTTGACCGCGGTTATCGGAGATTCATTGACTCGTAAAGAGCATGACTCAGACAAAGAGCTTCGTGGCCAAGGCATTGCCAATATGATCTCTGGCCTGTTTGGTGCACTACCTGGCGCGGGTGCCACTATGGGGACTGTAACCAATATTCAGGTGGGAGCGCGTTCTCCGCTTTCAGGTGTTATTCGAGCTTTAGTACTTGCGCTCGTGGTATTGGTTGCAGGTGGTTTAACAGAACCGATTCCTATGGCAGTGCTGGCTGGTATCGCGATGTATGTTGGTTTCAATATCCTAGATTGGAGCTTTATCCAGCGCGCGCACAAGGTTAGCTATGCCGGCATGGGCGTGATGTACGGCGTGATGCTATTGACTGTGTTTGTTGACTTGATTATTGCCGTTGGACTGGGTGTGTTTATCTCGAATATTCTGATTATTGAAAGATTAAGCCGAGAGCAAGCCAGACAAGTTAAGGCGATCAGTGATGGTGATGATGAAGACGATATCCCATTGACTGATAGCGAACGTCAGTTACTCGATAGTGCCAATGGTAAGGTGCTATTCTTCTACCTATCAGGGCCGATGATATTCAGCGTTTCAAAGGCGATTTCACGTCAGCACTCAAGTATCTCTGACTATGAAGCGATGATTCTAGACCTGACAGATGTGCCTATGATTGATGTCACTGTTGGCCTAGCGCTAGAGAATGCGATTAAAGATGCATTGGATGCGCAGTGTGAGGTGTATCTGCTGTGTCCTAATGAGAATACTCGTCAGCAACTAGAGAAGTTTCACGTGATTGACCTAGTGCCGGAATCCAACACTTATCGATTTAGATATGAAGCCCTGACGGCAGCAACAAGCTATGTCGACAGAGATGAGCATCAATTTGAGTCAGTTTAATTTTTCAGTAATAAGCGGACATGAATGACCTGATATAAATAAGCTATAGACGCTCACTTCAAGACTGATCATTAATGCCGTTAAGTGAATCACTTAGCGGCATTTTTATATTTATTGAACATTGATTTAGTCTTCAGGGAGCCAAGACGCTTATTTGTTTTCGAAAGAAACTCTCACACGATATTTGTATTAATCGTCAATCAACGATAAACTTGTTTGCAAAATGGCCGAGTTAACAAGTTTGGGTTAGTTTTCTGCTAGCTCGTTTTAAGCATTACTCTCTTCCTCAAGCTCGGTCGTCTACATCTTATCTATAGCAAATGGCAGTCTATCTCTATGTATGCATTAGAAATTGAGCAATTAAGAAAAACTTATGCTGGGGGCTTCGAGGCTCTTAAGGGCGTTAGTTTACAAGTAGAAAAAGGCGACTTTTACGCACTACTTGGTCCCAATGGTGCGGGTAAATCAACCACCATTGGTGTTATCTCTTCACTGGTAAATAAAACGTCAGGCAAGGTTAAAGTGTTCGGCTACGACATTGATACCGATCTGGAATTGGCGAAGCAGAACTTAGGCCTTGTGCCTCAAGAGTTTAACTTTAACCCGTTTGAAACCGTTGAACAGATCGTGCTGCAACAAGCGGGTTATTACGGCGTGCCAAAAGCATTAGCGAAAGAGCGAGCGAAAAAGTACCTATCTCAACTCGATCTGTGGGAAAAGCGTGGCGAACGCGCGCGTAACTTGTCTGGTGGTATGAAGCGTCGTTTGATGATCGCGCGTGCATTGATGCATGAACCTCATTTGTTGATCCTTGATGAACCGACAGCAGGCGTTGATATTGAACTACGTCGTTCAATGTGGGAATTCCTAAAAGAGATCAATGAGAAGCAGGGCATTACCATTATCTTGACCACGCACTACCTAGAAGAAGCAGAAATGCTGTGTCGCAACATTGGTATCATCAATCGCGGTGAGCTGATTGAGAACACAACAATGAAAGCGCTGTTGGGCAAATTGAGTGCTGAGACCTTTATTCTGGATCTGGAAGAGGGCACGACTGAACCTAAGCTTGAAGGCGTGAATAGCCAAGTGATGGTCAATGGCTCGCTAGAAATCGAAATCGACAAGAACCTAGGTTTGAATACCATCTTTGCTCAATTGAGCGAGCAACAGGTTAAAGTCCTCTCTATGCGTAACAAAGCAAACCGTCTAGAAGAGCTATTTGTGAGTATCGTCCGTGAGGGGAGTAAATAATATGTACAGCCTATATTGGACCGCTTTCTGCAGTTTGTTGACCAAAGAGATCAATCGCTTTACTCGTATCTGGGTGCAGACTCTGGTGCCGCCAGCGATTACCATGACGCTTTACTTCATCATCTTCGGTAACCTGATTGGTGCGCGTATTGGTGAAATGAACGGCTTTAGCTACATGGAATACATTGTTCCCGGTCTGATCATGATGTCGGTGATCACCAACTCATATTCCAACGTTGCTTCATCGTTCTTTAGTGCCAAGTTCCAGAAGAACATTGAAGAGCTGCTTGTAGCGCCTGTTCCTAACTACGTGATTATCGCCGGCTTCGTAATGGGTGGTGTGGTTCGTGGATTGTTAGTGGGTACCATAGTAACCTTCGTGTCGTTGTTCTTTGTCGACTTACAAGTTGACCATTGGGGCGTGATCATTGCGACGGTATTTTTAACGTCGGTAGTATTCGCTTTGGGTGGCTTGATTAACGCGGTATTCGCACGCACGTTTGATGATATCTCTATTATCCCAACCTTTATCTTAACGCCGTTGACGTACCTTGGTGGTGTGTTCTACTCGATCAGTCTATTGCCTGAATTCTGGCAAGGTGTATCGAAGTTGAACCCTATCGTGTACATGGTTAACGCGTTCAGATATGGCTTCTTGGGTGTGTCTGATGTGGGGATCGTGACGTCGTTTGGCGTACTAGGTGTGTTTATCGTGCTGTTGTATGGCATTGCACACTACCTAGTGACAAAGGGTATTGGCTTACGTAGCTAACCTTTGGTTCATCTAAGTAACAGGTAAAGAAAAAGGTCGATATAACATCGACCTTTTTTTTGTTTTGCGTTAAGAGCAGAAGCCGACTATTCAGTCGTTTCTTCTTTCACTTCTTCTTTGGTTTCCGTTACCAAATCGAGAACTTGGTTATCGATAAGACGCGTCTTACCTAGGAAAGCCGACATTAGAATCACTGCTTGAGTTGATTCTGAAGTGATCGCTTGCAGAGTTTTAGCATCACAAATGAAGATTTCGTCAGGTTGAAGATCTGCAGCGCGTAGCTGGTCAGTAGCATCTTCAATCACTGATGCGTAATCATCGCGACCACCACGAATAGCGCTGCTGATCCAGCGCATAGTACGCGCTAAAACGGGCGCTCGTTGGCGCTCGTCAATCGTTAGGTTGCTATTGCGAGAGCTCATTGCCAAACCATCCATTTCACGAACGGTCGCAACGCCGACAACTTCAATGTCTAATGCTAAATCAGTGGTCATCTGGCGAATAACAGCAAGTTGCTGAAAGTCTTTCTCGCCGAAGCATGCAAAGTCTGGCTGAACGATATTAAACAGTTTAGTGACAATGGTTGATACACCACGGAAGTGACCTGGACGAGAGGCACCTTCAAGCATGTGAGATATGCCAGGGACCTCAACAAACGTCTGCTTGTCTAATCCATCTGGGTACATCACCTCTGGCGTTGGTGTAAATACTAGCTCAACCCCTTCACCTGTTAGTTTGCTTAAATCTGCTTCTAACGTTCGAGGGTAGTTGTTTAGGTCGTCTGCACGGTCAAACTGCATTGGGTTTACAAAGATGCTTACCACAACGATGTCGGCCAGTTCACGAGCTTTCTTTACCAGAGTCAGGTGGCCTTCATGCAGGTTTCCCATTGTCGGTACAAAAGCAACCGTACGTCCATCACGCTTAAACTGTTTAATCTGCTCACGAAGAGCCGCTATTTCAGCAAAAGTTTGCATACTTACTCCTAAGCGATTGTATGAGCTTCATCAGGGAAGCGCGCGCTCTCTACTTCTTCTTTGTATAGAGCTACTGCCTTACGCATATCACCTGTTTCTGCTAGGAAGTTCTTAGAGAACTTCGGCATGTAGTTCGCAGAAATACCGAACATGTCATGCATAACCAAGATCTGACCATCGGTAACATTACCTGCGCCGATACCGATAACCGGTACGTCACAAGCTTCTGTAATTCGTTTTGCCAATGAAGCTGGCACACATTCAAGTAGAACGATTTGAGCGCCTGCGTTTTGCAGTGCTAACGCGTCAGCAACCATTTTGTCGGCTTGCTCGTCGTCACGACCTTGAATCTTGTAACCACCAAAAATGTTCACAGACTGGGGCGTCAAGCCTAAGTGTGCACATACTGGTACTGCACGTTCTGTTAGCATCTTCACAGTATCAACCAACCAGCTTCCGCCTTCGATTTTTACCATGTTCGCACCAGCACGCATCAAAGTCGCTGCGCTCTCACAAGCTTGTTCTGGCGTCGCGTAGCTCATGAAAGGCATGTCAGCCATAAGAAGACAATTTGGGCTACCAGCACGCACTGAGCGAGTATGGTAAGCAATGTCTTCAACGGTTACTGGTAATGTATCGTTATGGCCTTGTAAAACCATACCCAGTGAATCACCGACAAGCAGAACTGGCATTTCTTGGCTTTCGAATAATTGAGCAAAGCTCGCATCATAAGCTGTCGAAGTCGCAAATTTACGGCCTTCACGTTTGCATTTGATCAGGTCGTTAATGGTTACTTTTTTCATTGGTTTTCCTTAATGCGCTTGGCTATTGTTGCCAAACATTGAGCCCGTTCTTATCTACTATTTTCAGTAGTTCTGTCAGCTCAGTCCCATCAGGGAGTTGTAAACTTGGTGCGATTTCAGCAAGCGGGTAGAGTACAAACTCTCGTTCTTTCATTCCATAATGAGGAACGATTAAGCGCTCTGAATCGATCACCTCATTGCCGTATAGCACAATGTCGAGATCCAAGGTTCTTGGTCCCCAACGTTCGTCTTTACGGACGCGCCCTTGCTCTAGTTCGATCTTTTGAGTGCAATCAAGCAGTTCAATTGGCGTTAATTCGGTTTGGATAGCGACTACCGCGTTGATGTAGTCTGGTTGATTTTGCGGTCCCATTGGAGTGCTACTATATAGCTGAGAGGTCGCAATAAACGTTGATCGCGGTAGGTTTTTTAGCGTTTCGATAGCCAAATTTGCTTGGCTAACTGGGTCGGCAAGGTTGCTGCCGACCGCAATGTAAGCAGTTATCATTCTGATTGCTTACTCTTTTTGTTTCGGTAAGTCTTACGGCGACGATGGCCTGACTTTGATGGTGCTGCAACGTCGTTAGCCATTGCTTGACGCATGTTACGACCTGCAGTCTGATAACGCTCCCACCATTTTGCTAACTCTTTGGTTTCGCCACCTTCAATCTCACCACGCATTTCTAGGAAATCGTAGCCTGCACGGAATTTGTTTAATTCCATTAGACGAACAGCGCGTTTACCGTTGCGACGAGGCAGTCGAAGTTGCAGTTGCCAAACTTCGCGAATGGTTGCTGTGTGACGACGAGGAATCGCAATAGACTTTACTTGCTGATCTAGAATGATGTTACTCGCTTCCATGATCGCATCGTAGTGTGCCATACCCTGTTCAGCGACAAGTTTGTCTGCCAGCTTGTTCATTGGGTACCAAAGCATCGCTGCGAACATGAATGCTGGGTTTACTCGCTTACCATCTTCGATGCGAAGGTCGGTTGAATCGAGAACCAAATCAAGCATCTGCTCTGTGTGTGAGTCGTAATCTTCTGTGAAGTGCTCAGCTACTGCTGGGAACATCTGTTGGAACAGGTTGTACTCGCGCATCAGGTGGTAGGTTTCTAAACCGTGACCTGATTGCAGTAATTTTAGAGACTCTTCGTAAAGGCGCGCTGCTGGGATGTCTCTTAGAAGGTGAGCTAACTCTTCAATCGGGTCAGCCGTGTCTTCTTCGATGTCGAAATCCAGTTTAGCGGCGAAGCGCATTGCACGTAGCATACGTACAGGGTCTTCGCGGTAACGCGTTTCTGGATCGCCAATCAGGCGGATCAGCTTATCTTCTAAATCTTCTACACCACCCGCGTAATCGTGGATGCTGTAGTCTGCAATGTTGTAGTACATCGCGTTGATTGTGAAATCACGACGCTCTGCATCTTCATCAACACTGCCGTACACGTTATCGCGCAGTAGCATGCCTTCTTTCGATTGTGCAGAAACGTTCTTCGATGGTTCTTGGTGGTGACCACGGAAAGTTGCCACTTCAATGATGTCGCGACCAAACATGATATGTGCCAAGCGGAAACGGCGACCGATAAGACGACAGTTTCTGAAGAGGTGTTTGATTTGCTCTGGCGTTGCGTTGGTCGCAATATCAAAATCTTTTGGCTGAGAGCCTAATAAGATATCGCGCACACCACCACCGACTAGAAATGCGTCAAAACCCGCACCATTCAGGCGATATAGCACTTTTAGTGCGTTGTCGCTGATCTGCTTGCGTGAAATATTGTGCTCTTGACGAGTATAAATATTCAGAGCTAATTCGTGGAATCCGCGTTGTTCGCTTGGGGTATTGTCGTTTGTATTCATTAGTTTAGAACAAAGTAGGTATCGCCAACTTTGTTTTTCTCTTAGTCCAAAGTGGTAGTGCAGAGTTTAATTGCGGCTAATAATAGCTTAGCGCGAGCCATTTGAGAACATCGTCTGCTTAACCACAGTGGTTGGTTATGGCATTTTTATGTGTCGTTTTTGCTATTTGCCGTGAGTTTCGAGCTAATTACAGTGCTCTTTTTGTAAACTATCAGGTAACTGACTGACGTTCCATTGTTGGCAGCCCCACAATAAAATCTCATCCATTGAAGCCTCATAAAGGGCCGTCGGGATATCAAAACCTAAGAATCGCATCGCGTTGAGTAACGTTGGTTTTGGGTTGTCTAGATCTATCGCGGTGGCATGGTTCTGTTTTGACAGTTTATTCCCCAAGCCATCGGTTGCCAATGGTAAGTGCAAGTAGCTCACTGTTTTTTGCTTGAGCGTCTTATACAAACTGATTTGTCGACCTGTTGGTTCTATCAGGTCTGCGCCTCTTACGACTTCTGTTACTCCTTGGTCGATGTCATCAAGAACAACGGCCAAGTTATAGGCAAACAATCCATCTCTGCGTTTAATAATAAAATCTTCTTCAGCTAGTGCTTTAGGGATTTGAATGGTGCCGTGGCGAACATCATCAAAGGACTCCACTGGAAAGTCCATGCACAAGCGCACCGCCTGTTCACCTGAATCGATTAGGCCTACATCTCGACAGTGACCATTGTAAAAGCCGCCCAAAGCCTTTATCTGCTTGCGGGTGCATTGGCAGTAGTAGGCTTGATTGTCAGCAACCCATTGATCGATTTGAGCTTGATACAAGTCATGACGTTGGCTTTGATAGACGACTTCACCATCCCAAAATAGATGGTAAGCCTCAAGCGTCTTAAGAATGAGGTCTGCAGCGCCGGCCATTTCTCTTGGCGGGTCGAGGTCTTCCATACGAACTAACCATTTTCCTTGGTTAGATTTCGCTTGAAAGTAGCTACCAAGAGCAGCAACAAGTGAGCCAAAATGAAGAGGACCTGACGGTGATGGTGCAAAGCGCCCGATATAATTCATGAGTGAACAACCTAATCTAAATGGTACCGCAGTAGCCGATTCTTAAGACGTTTGACAAGAGCTTTAATGCCTAGAACTAAGCTTCAATCTATAGAACAAGGTTTGATGTATAGAACTAAGGCTTAAAGCTGCTATTTACTATCAAGCGTGTGAAATACTTCGCTTGGATAACAAACAAAAAAGGGAGCCAAGGCTCCCTTTCTTTACATCTGCAAGAATTAACCTTGCATCTGTTTTTCTTTGATCTCTGCAAGTGTTTTACAGTCAATACAAAGATCAGCAGTTGGACGAGCTTCAAGGCGACGAATGCCAATCTCGATACCGCAAGAATCACAGAAGCCGAAATCGTCTTCTTCGATCTTGTCTAATGTCTTCTCAATTTTTTTGATAAGACGACGCTCACGGTCACGGTTACGTAACTCTAGGCTGAATTCTTCTTCTTGAGAAGCACGGTCAACTGGGTCTGGGAAATTCGCTGCTTCGTCCTGCATGTGGTGCACAGTACGATCAACTTCTTCCCTGAGCTGGTTGCGCCAAGCTGATAAAATTTTTGTAAAATGTTCCGTTTGCTCAGGTGACATGTACTCTTCACCTGGCTTCTCTTGGTACGGTTCAACACCTGCGATGGCTAGGATGCCTAGCGCTTTTTTCTTAGATTCTGGCATACAGCATCTCCTATTTACACCTAGTCAACTGCAAAGCAGCTAATTTTAAGGCGGGTATCTATAGCAGAAAGAACGAATGGTGGCAAATACTCTTATTCAAACTTGCAATCAATGTGATTAGTTCAGCATCTTTGCCTAGCTATTGATAAATTCAACAGCTTGTTTTAGTTGTATTTGAGTACTGCTGAGCTCTGCTTTATAGCAAAGCACTTGAACTCCAGCGTCTTGTGCTTGTTTTAGTAATAACGAATATTTGGCGTCTATATGGTGTGCCGCAGACACTTTTTCAATACCTGAATGTAAAACAGTGAATAAAAGTACGGCTCTATTTCCAGATTCGACCATTTCTGTGAGTTCACGCAGATGTTTTTGGCCTCTGGTTGTGACCGCATCAGGGAAAAAACCTTGCCCTTTAGTTGACGTTTCTAGCTCGTCGAGCAAAGTGACGCTTTTCACTTCGATATAGCAAGGCGGCTTTTCGTTATCTTCAAGCAGAATATCAATGCGACTATTCTCACTGCCATATTTCACTTCGGTTCGTAACGCGTTATAACCTAAGAGTTCAACTATAGTCTCATTTTCAATTGCTTCCACTGCTAGCTGGTTTGCCCGCGCAGTATTTACACAAATACGATGACCTTTGTCTGTTTCTGAGATCTCCCAGCTGTTTGGGTACTTTCTCTTTGCATTATCGGAGGTTGAGTACCACACCGTATTGCCAGGAGTCGCACATCCTGTCATCGCTCCAGTGTTAGCGCAGTGGATAGTGCGCTCGCTACCGTCTGGAAGTTGGATGTCAGTGAGAAAGCGTTTATAGCGTTTAATAAGAGTCGCTGGCTCTAATGGAGGATTGAAGTGCATATTACTTATTTAGACAGGTAGGTTTTTATGTACAATGTTGCCAACATTACACCACAAGGTTCTCCCATTGCCACAACTGCCCATAGAAGCTGTGATGCCAGATCTGCTCGCTGGCGTAGAAACACACACTCAACTTATTCTAAAGGCCGCTCCCGGTGCGGGTAAGTCAACATTCTTCCCTTTACAGTTAGTTAAGACCAACGCCGTTCAAGGCAAAATCATCATGCTTGAACCGAGGCGTTTGGCTGCAAGGAATATTGCTACTTACTTAGCGAGCCAATTGGGAGAAAAGGTGGGAGAGAGCATTGGCTTTAGAGTTCGTGGTGAATCTAAAAGCAGCAGTGCGACTCGCTTAGAGATTGTTACTGAAGGGATCATGACAAGAATGATCCAAACCGACCCTGAATTAACTGGGGTTGATATGGTGATCTTTGATGAATTTCACGAGCGCAGTATTCACGCCGATACCGCATTGGCGTTTAGCTTAGAGATCCAAGACGCGTTGCGTGACGATCTGAAAGTGGTAGTGATGTCGGCAACTTTAGATCAACAAGCGCTACAAACTTTGCTACCGGATGCCAAATACGTTGAATCACAAGGTCGCACCTTTCCGGTCGATTTCCGTTATCAGCCTCTTAGTGCAAATGAATATCTAGCCCCTAAAATGGCTAACGTGATTCGTTCGCTGATGGAGAAAGAGTCAGGCTCACTTCTGGCCTTTTTGCCGGGCGTTTCTGCGATTAAGCAGGTGGAATCTCAACTAGAACAATTCGCCAATGATATCGATGTGTGTCCTCTGTATGGGCAACTCAGCTTTTCTCAACAGCAGAAAGCGATCGCGCCATCAGAGAAAGGGCGTCGAAAGGTGGTGTTAGCGACCAATATTGCTGAGACTTCTTTGACGATTGAAGGTATTCGATTGGTGGTTGATTCCGGGCTTGAACGTGTGGCGAAGTTCGATCTGAAAACCGGTATTACTAAGCTTGAGCAAGTGAAAATCTCGCAATCTTCAGCTGAACAACGAGCGGGCCGTGCGGGACGAATTGAAGAGGGCTTGTGCGTTCGTTTGTACAGCGAAACGCAGCTGATGCAGCAACCAGCTATACCAGAACCTGAAATTCTTCATTCTGATTTGTCTTCGCTGGTGTCTGAATTGACGCAATGGGGCGCTGCGAGTGCTGATGAACTGCAATGGTTAGACGTTCCACCCAAAGCTTCTATCGGGCAAGCCAAGCAACTCTTACAGACTCTTGAATTGTTAGACGATAATGGTCAATTTACGGCATTAGGAAAACAGGTCCAACGTTTAGGTCTAGAGCCTCGTATTGCCAGCATGTTGGTTAAAGCGCAGCAAGGTAGTCCTGCTCTGTTGAATGTCGCGATTGTTGCTGCTGCTTTGCTGGAAGAGCCGGAGCGCAATGTGACGGATATTCAACACTCTTTGCATCGACTTAAGCAAAGAAAACATTCCAAAAATAGCGTTGTGATGCAGCGTGCGAAAAGTCTCGCGAGCAAACTCAATCATCACTTAGATTTGTCACAAGCTGACGAATCATTGCTACCATTAGTGCTTTGTTTTGCCTTCCCAGACCGGATTGCACAAGTGAGAAGCGCGAGCAGCAGTGCTTTCCTTTTGGCGAATGGTCACGGCGCTGAGGTTCGTGATGATGATTCACTGGCGAACAATGACTATATCGTAGTGATTGATTTGATGCGTAGTACAGGGCGAGCCAGTCAAATTTTCTTAGCCACCGCGGTTGATATCGCGCAGTTAGAAGCTGAATTTCCAAAGCTGTTTGTGCGTTCCGATTATGCCGATTGGGATGAGAAACGTGGCCGTTTAGTTGCCGAGCAGCGAGTGTCTCTGGGCAAGTTGATTATCAGCACCAAAGCTTTACCTGATCCCGATGCGAATCAGGCGAGCCAAGCGCTGCTCAATTATGTCGCTCGATGCGGGCTGGATCGCTTAAATTGGACAGCTTCGGCTAAGCAGTTGGTTGAGCGTGTGCGCTGTGCAGCACTTTGGATGCCTGAGCATGATTGGCCAGCGATGGACGATGCGAGTTTGATTGAACACCTTGATGAGTGGTTATCTCCCTATCTGAATGGCATTAAGTCGGCAAAAGGGCTGGCTAGTGTTTCGATTGAGCAAGCATTGTCGGCTTATCTTGGTTGGCCTTTGAATCAAGAAATCGACCAATGGTTGCCAACGCACTATCTGATGCCAACAGGCAGCAAGAAGGCCATTCGTTATCAATATCAATCTGAACCAGTGATCTCAGTGCGAATGCAGGAAGTCTTTGGCGAACAAGACTCGCCATTGATCGCGCAAGGGCGTAAAAAAGTAGTGCTTGAGCTCCTTTCTCCAGCACAGCGACCACTACAAATTACTCAAGATTTAGCTGGCTTTTGGGCTGGCGCGTACAAAGAAGTACAAAAAGAGATGAAGGGCCGTTACCCAAAACATCCTTGGCCGGATGACCCTGCTAACCATGTAGCAACCACTAAAACTAAACGACAGTTGAATCGATGATGACCAAAATGTTAACGCCAAAAAAGGCACCACCTAAAAAAGCGCCAGCAAAGAAGTCACCAGCGACCAAAGCCAAGCCAAGAAAACCAAGAGCGGCTGCGAAAAAGACCAAACCTAAGGCTAAGAAATCTGGCAAAAGAGGTTGGTTGAAGATCCTATGGGGCATTTCTTGGAAAGCGGGCTTAGCGCTTGCGGCATTGCTGTTGTTCGTCGGTATTTATCTTGATTCTGTGGTCAAACAGCGCTTTGAAGGTCAGCTGTTTGATTTGCCAACCGTGGTTTATGCGCGAGTGCTAGACCTGTCTCCGGGAACTCCGGTGAGTTTGGTTCAGGTTAAGAATGAGCTCGATGTACTTAATTACCGTAAGGTGAACGTGCCTCGTCACCCAGGCGAATACTCTTCTTCTTCGACCAAGATTGAAATGATTCGTCGTCCGTTCGAGTTTGTTGATGGACCGGAAGCGGATCGTCATGTGATGCTGCACTTCAATGGTAACGAATTAACTCGCATTCAGTCGCTGGAGAAGAAAGGCGACATGGGCTACCTGCGTGTTGAACCGAAAATGCTTGGCATGCTTGAGAAAAGTAACGATGAGCAGCGCCTGTTCTTAAAACGCAATCAGTTCCCAGAAGTGATGGTTGATGCCTTACTGGCAACCGAAGACCGAAACTTCTATCAACACGATGGTGTGTCGCCACTGGCCATCGCTCGTGCAATGGTCGTTAACGTCAAAGCTGGGCGAACGGTACAAGGTGGTAGTACGCTGACACAACAGTTGGCAAAAAACCTGTTCCTGTCCAGTGAACGTACATTGTGGCGTAAGGTTCGTGAAGCCTACATTGCACTTATCTTAGACCATCGTTACAGCAAAGACCGTATCCTAGAGGCTTACTTAAATGAGGTTTATCTTGGACAGAATGGTGGGCAAGCGATTCATGGCTTCGGTTTAGCGTCTCGTTTGTATTTTGGTCAACCTATTCAAGAGCTGCGCATCGATCAGCTAGCACTGCTGGTGGGTATGGTGAAAGGACCGTCGTATTACAATCCGGTTCGCTATCCTGAGCGTGCTAAGACTCGACGCGATCTGGTTCTTCGCTTATTGATGCAACAAGACATCTTAACTCCGCGACAATACGAAGAGGCGGCGAGTCGTGATTTGGATATTCAAGACAACCCACGCATTGCTAGCCGTCAGCCCGCTTATTTCCAACAAGTAAACATTGAGCTTAAGAAGTATGTCGGCGATCGATTTGAGGCGAAAAAAGGGATTCGAGTCTTTACCTCTCTGGATCCGGTATCTCAAGACAAGTTAGAGAAGTCGATTGCTCGTAAGGTGCCTGATTTATCGAAAACCGCAGGTAATAAGCTGGAAGCAGCAGCTATTGCCGTGGATAGAAATACCGGTGAAATCCGGGCGATGGTCGGTGGTAAGCGTACTGGCTACGATGGCTTTAACCGTGCCTTGAACGCGAGTCGCCCAATTGGTTCTTTGGTCAAGCCTGCAATTTACTTAACCGCACTAGAGCAGCCTCAGAAGTACACGTTGGCGACAACATTGAAAGACACGCCACTGAGCTTGAAAGGCAGTAAAGGTAGCGTGTGGAGCCCGAGAAACTTCGATCGTAAGTTCCGTGGCGATGTGCCTTTGTATGTGGCGCTTTCTAAGTCTTACAACGTACCTACTGTTCGTTTAGGCATGCAATTAGGCATTGATAGTGTCTCGGATACGATTGGAAAACTGGGGGTCGATAAAAATGAGATTCGCCCAGTGCCGTCGATGTTTTTGGGTTCGTTCTCACTGACTCCGTTCCAAGTTGCGCAGATGTATCAAACCATTACCAATTCTGGGCGTATAGCACCTTTGTCTGCGCTTCGCTCAGTTGTTGATAACGATGGCGAGGTTCTGTATCAGTCGATCCCTCGTGTATCACAAAGCGTTGACCAGCAAGCCGCTTGGCTTACAACCTATGCAATGAAACGTGGCGTGTCTGAAGGTACGGGGCGTTTCCTACAAGGTCAGTTTGCATGGGCAGGATTAGCCGGTAAAACGGGCACCAGTAATGACAGCCGAGACAGTTGGTTCGTGGGTGTTGATGGTCGCGAAGTCACTACCATCTGGCTAGGGCGCGATGATAATAAGCCGACTAAACTCACGGGCTCTAGTGGTGCGCTACGTGTCTATGCCGATTATCTGAAACATCGAACTCCAGAGCAGTTACTGTTGCCTTGGCCGAATGGCATTACGACGGCAAGTTTTACTCGAACTTCTCAAGGGGCTTTAGAGTTTGACTGTGACGGTACGGTTAAACTGCCGGTTTGGGATGAGAATGGAAACATTAAAAAGGGTTGTGAAAGTCAACCAAAACAGTGGCTAAAAAAGCTTTTTCAGTGGTAAAGTCGTAAAAGAAAAGAATGACAAGGATAGTTTAAATAATGATTTCTCGTTGGATAGTGAGCAGCTTAGGCATTGTCGGTACTGTGATCAGTTTTCAGCTGTTTGCATCTACTGTGACACCGGTGGAACAATCTCAGCAAGCTGGACAAGCTCATAAAAGACCAACCGTTGCTGTTGTGCTTGCTGGTGGAGGAGCCAAAGGAGCGGCTCACATTGGTGTACTTAAAGCGCTAGAAGAGATGCAAATTCCGGTCGATTACATTACCGGTACTAGCATGGGCTCTTACGTTGGTGGGCTTTATGCGACAGGGATGAGTGCTGATGAGATTGAAAGTTTTATTTATACGGTTGATTGGAATCGCGGCTATCGTGATCGCGTTAACCGTAGTGATCGCCGAGTGCGTGACAAAGAATATGAAGACCGTTACCAACTGAACACCGATCTCGGTTTAGGTTGGGGCGAAATCAAAGCTAGGAAAGGCGTGGTTCAAGGTCAGAATATGTTGCGTATTCTGCGTGAGACCACAGGTAACCTATCTCCACTCGACTCTTTTGACCATCTTGCTATTCCCTACCGTTCAGTCGCAACCGACATTATTGAGCTTGAAGAAGTGGTCATCGACCATGGTCACCTTGTTGATGCGATGATGGCCAGTATGTCAGTTCCCGGAGCGCTTCCCCCTTATGAATTAGATGGCCGAATGCTGGTTGATGGTGGTGTCACCAATAATATGCCAGTCGACGTTGCTAGAGCGATGGGCGCGGACATCGTCATTGCGGTGGATATCAGTACCAACTACAAAGGCAAAGATGATTTCACGAATTTTCTAGCCGCAGCTGACCAACTCTCTAATTATCTTGTTCAACGCAGCACCCAAGAGCAAGCTGAAACTTTAACAGACGATGATGTCTTCCTGCGCCCAGATGTTGGGGAAATGGAGACGACAGAATTTGATAAAATGCCATCGGCTTTCCTCGCGGGCTATGAAGCTGCTAAGCAGCATACTGATGAACTTTCTAAGCTATCGCTCTCAAATGCCGATTATCAGCATTATATCGAGGACAAACAAAAAGCGCGCAGACAGCTAAAACACGGCGATAAGACCGTCGTTGACCGAGTTGTTATCAATAACAATACCCACTATTCCGATAAGCTGATCGAAAACCGTTTAAACCTTGATTCAGGTGAGATTCTGAAGACCAGTGAAATTGAATCTAAAGTACAAGACCTCTATGCGCTAGATAGATTCGAGTTGGTGACTTATGAATTTGACACGGTAGATGGCGAGGAGCAACTGCTGGTCGATGTGAACGAAAAATCTTGGGGGCCAAACTACCTCAACTTTCGATTCTTTCTTGAAGATGATTTCTCTACTACAAGCCAATACTCGCTCGGTGTCTCAGCCAACTTTACTGATATTAATAAGCATGGTGCAGAGCTAAGAACCAATATCGAGATGGGAACGGACAAGCGAATTGAAGCGGAACTTTACTCGCCATTCTTTTCGAGTCAAAAGCTGTTTACTTCGGCATCGGTTGTTTACAGCAAAGAGAACAGAAACCTACCCGCAGATATTGATGATATTGAAGAACCGACACTGGACGTAACGAAAGATTATCTCCCTATGACGTATAGTGAATATGTCGGTGAATTGGCATTAGGCTATCAACCAACCTTGTGGCAGGAGCTGACATTTGGTGTTCGTTATACAGATGGGGATGTTGAGGTTTCTTCGTTACCTTCATTGGGCAGTGGTGGCTACAAGCGTATTGGTGGCTTCATGGGTTACCGACTGGATACTTTGGATAATTTCAGCTTACCGACCAAGGGTTACTTTGTCGATTTAGAGTACCTCGTTTCTCATGATGATTTTGATAATGACAGCTCTCTTGGTGAATCGGATTTAACGTCTGAGAGTGATACGGTTTATGAGTTTTCGGCCAATTTCATGGCAGCAAAGAGTATTGAGAAGCATACTTTAGTCGCAAAGCTGGATTACGGTATTGTAGAGAGCAAAAATTCGATTTTCCCTATTGATCCCAAAGAGCTTGGTGGCTTCTTAAACCTGTCAGGTATTCCAAGGAATAGTATGATTGGTCAGAACTTGGCTTACACCAGCCTTATTTATCGTTATAAGTGGTTTGAAAATGACTTCGGCCTTTTTAAATCACCATTCTACGTGGGCGCATCCATTGAGCATGGTGGTGTTTGGTCGAACAATGATTTGAGTATTGATGAAGCGCCAATGTACACCGCGGGTTCTGTTTTCGCGGGTGTTGATTCTCCAATCGGGCCGATCATTTTAGCTTATGGCCGAACCGAAGATAATTTCGATTCGGTGTATCTGATTGTAGGTACGTCCTACAAATAATCATGCGCAGAGTCGCCATTTAAGTGCGTAATTAGGCAAAAATAGTGGGACTTTCGTCTTAACTTGCTATGTTGGTCAAAATGATAAGATTTTAATTTAACGTTAAATTTGCTATTCTACCGCCCACAGTTTGGCCTCTATGACGCCGCTCATCAATACAAATTGAATGACAAAAATGGCAATGGAGAGCCAAGTTTCCAAGGATGTTCACTTCTTTATTTTACTAACAATTATGAAGGGAAGAAGTGAACCGCAATGAGAGGAAAAAAGTCGTGCTTGAAGCCTACCGTAAACACGTCGAAGAACGTGCTGCCGAAGGAGTTGTTCCAAAACCACTAGATGCTGAGCAGGTAGCTGGCCTAGTTGAACTTCTGAAGAATCCACCTCAAGGTGAAGAAGAAATCATTCTTGACCTACTAGAAAATCGCATTCCACCGGGTGTAGATGAAGCTGCTTACGTAAAAGCTGGCTTCCTTACGGCTATCACTAAAGGTGAAGTAGCTTCGCCACTAGTAAGCAAAGCAAAAGCTGCAGAACTGCTTGGTACCATGCAAGGCGGTTACAACATCGAATCTCTAGTATCTCTACTAGACGATGCTGAGCTTGCTCCAATCGCTGTTAAAGCGCTATCTCATACTCTACTGATGTTCGATGCGTTCTATGACGTAGAAGAGAAAGCGAAAGCTGGCAATGCTGCTGCACAACAAGTACTTCAATCTTGGGCTGATGCTGAATGGTTTACAGCGAAAGATAAAGTAGCAGAAAAAATCACAGTAAAAGTATTTAAAGTCACTGGTGAAACGAACACCGATGACCTATCTCCAGCGCCTGATGCATGGTCACGTCCTGACATCCCAGTACACGCGAAAGCGATGCTGAAGATGGAACGTGATGGCATTACTCCTGATGAACAGGGTAGCGTTGGTCCAATCAAACAAATTGAAGAAATGCAAAAAGATGGCATTCCACTGGCTTACGTTGGTGATGTTGTTGGTACAGGTTCTTCACGTAAATCGGCAACAAACTCAGTACTTTGGTTCATGGGTGAAGATATCCCATTCGTACCAAACAAGCGTACTGGCGGTGTTTGTCTTGGTGGTAAAATTGCACCAATCTTCTACAACACAATGGAAGATTCAGGCGCACTACCCATTGAACTGAACGTACAAGACATGAACATGGGCGATATCATTGATATCTACCCGTACGAAGGTGTTGTTCACAAGAACGGTTCTGTGATTTCAAACTTTGAGCTAAGCAAAGTACTTCTTGATGAAGTGCGTGCTGGTGGCCGTATTCCACTGATCATCGGTCGTGGTCTAACGGGTCGTGCTCGTGACGCTCTAGGTCTAGCTGAAACGGATCTGTTTGCTAAACCAATCGATCCATCTGCATCTGATAAAGGCTACACGCTAGCTCAGAAGATGGTTGGTAAAGCATGTGGCGTTGAAGGTGTTCGTGCTGGTCAGTACTGTGAACCTAAAATGACGACAGTCGGTTCTCAAGATACGACCGGTCCTATGACTCGTGATGAGCTTAAAGATCTGGCGTGTCTTGGTTTCTCTGCAGACCTTGTAATGCAGTCTTTCTGTCACACATCGGCATACCCTAAACCAGTCGATGTAAACACTCACCATACGCTACCTGATTTCATCATGAATCGTGCGGGTGTTTCACTTCGTCCGGGTGATGGCGTTATCCACTCATGGCTAAACCGTATGCTTCTTCCTGATACTGTAGGTACAGGTGGTGACTCGCATACTCGTTTCCCTCTAGGTATTTCATTCCCTGCGGGTTCTGGCTTGGTAGCATTTGCTGCAGCAACAGGCGTTATGCCTCTTGATATGCCTGAATCTATCTTGGTTCGCTTTAAAGGTGAAATGCAACCGGGTATCACGCTACGTGACCTAGTACATGCCATTCCTCTTTACGGCATCAAGCAAGGCCTACTAACGGTAGAGAAAGCCGGTAAGATCAACGAATTCTCTGGTCGTGTACTAGAAATTGAAGGTGTTGAGCACTTATCTGTTGAGCAAGCATTTGAGCTTTCTGATGCATCTGCTGAGCGTTCTGCTGCAGGTTGTACCGTTAAGCTTTCTGAAGAGTCTATCTCTGAGTACTTGAACTCGAACATCGTGATGCTGAAGTGGATGATCGCTGAAGGTTACGGTGATGTTCGTACGATTGAGCGTCGTATTACAGCAATGGAAGAGTGGCTAGCTAACCCTGAGTTGCTATCTGCTGATTCAGATGCGGAATACGCGCACGTTATCGAGATTGATCTTGCTGACATCGATCAACCAATCCTATGTGCACCAAACGATCCAGATGATGCTCGTCTTCTTTCGGACGTTCAAGGTACTGAGATTCAAGAAGTGTTCATCGGTTCTTGTATGACGAACATCGGTCACTTCCGTGCTGCAGGTAAGATGCTAGAAGAGTTTAACGGCTCGCTAAATACTCGCCTATGGGTGGCTCCGCCAACGAAGATGGATAAAGACCAACTGACAGAAGAAGGCTACTACGGCATCTTCGGTCGTGCTGGGGTACGTATCGAAACTCCTGGCTGTTCACTATGTATGGGTAACCAAGCTCGTGTTGCTGATGCTTCGACGGTTATGTCGACGTCAACGCGTAATTTCCCGAACCGCTTAGGTAATGGCGCGAACGTTTATCTGGCTTCTGCTGAGCTTTCTGCTGTTGGCGCGATTCTAGGTCGCATCCCAACGAAAGAAGAGTACTTAGAGTACGCTGAGAAGATTAATGCAACCGCTGCTGATACATACCGTTACCTGAACTTCCATAAAATGGGTCAGTACACGGAAAAAGCAGACACGGTTATCTTCCAAGAGCCTGCGTAACGTCTGATTTTGTTGTAAATATAATTAAGGCCGCTGTGAATAGCGGCCTTAATTGCTTTTAGCATACAGCGAAAATTGCTTTTAGCTTACAGAGAGCTCGATTAGTGCTTAATCGTATACATTGCTGCAACATTGCGAGCAGTAAGTTCAATATTTTCAGCCGCTTCAGCCAAAGCTGTCGGCAAGTCTACTGAACGGTTCACTACCGCAAATACCGCGTCGATACCATGCTCATGAACCACACCACAATCACTGGCTAGACAGCCGGCAATACCGATGACAGGCAGTTTATGTTTTTTGGCTGTGCGAGCGACACCAATCGGTGTTTTGCCATGAATGGTTTGGCTATCAATGCGCCCCTCTCCTGTAATCACAAGATCAGCATCTGAGACTATTTCATCTAAATTGACGGCGTCCATTACGATGTTAATACCAGGGCGAAGCTCCGCATTTAACAGGCCAACAAGTGCCGCGCCTAGACCGCCTGCCGCGCCAGCACCAGGGAGACCAATGACATCGACGCCTAACTGGTTTTTCATGATACTGGCATAATGAGCAAGGTTAGCATCTAACAGCTCAACCATTTCTGGTGTTGCGCCTTTTTGCGGACCGAATACCTGTGATGCCCCTTTTGGTCCGCATAATGGATTATCGACATCACAAGCGATCTCTAAGCGTACGTTTTGTAGGCGTGGGTCGAGGTTGGTGAGATCAATGGTTGTCAGTTTTGACAGTTCACCACCACCAAACACCAGCTCGTGACCCTCTGCATCTAGCATACGAATGCCTAGCGCTTGAGCCATTCCTAAGCCACCATCATTGGTCGCACTACCACCAATGCCAATAATAATATGCTCAACACCTTTATCTAATACGGCTTTGATCAACTCACCCGTACCATAGGTAGTGGTTTTTAGTGGATTACGTTGTTCTGGAGAGACTAAATCTAGGCCGGAAGCGGCCGCCATTTCAATAATGGCAGTTTTACCGTCACCGAACATACCGTAGAAGCCTTCGACAATTTCACCTAATGGACCAATCACTGGATGTTGGATGATAGAGCCATTGGTCGCATCCACCAGAGATTGTACTGTGCCTTCACCACCATCAGCCATTGGTAATTTTACGTATTCGGCGTTTGGTATTAGCTGTTTAAAGCCATCTTCAATCGCTTGAGCAACGCCCATTGCTGATAGGCTTTCTTTATATGAGTCAGGAGCAATTACAATTTTCATTTTGATACCTTTAAACTTAAACAAACAGACCAAATACACCGAAGATCATTACTGAGACGAAGGCGATAACAAGACCGACCGCTGACTCATAAGGGATGAGTTTTAGACGTTCATGAATACTCATATGTACCGCACCACCCGTGGCATGGAAGAAGCTACCATGTGGCATATGGTCAAGTACTGTCGCACCAGAGTGGATCATTGCTGCGCCTGCGAGAGCTGGAACACCTAGCTCAAGAATGGTGCTGGCAAATACATTCGATGCCACTACTGTTCCGGCAGTTGTCGATGCGGTTGATAGTGCCATCAGTGCGCCAGAAAACGGAGCAAGTAAGTAAGAAGGCAGCCCAGACATCGTCAGCACTTCAATCAGATCAGCTTTTAGTCCTGAGTTAGCAATGATGCCTGCAATGGTTCCTGTGCCCAGTAGCATTACAGCAACCGGTGCCATACGTGACAAGCCTGAAACCGCAAAGCTATTGGCTTGTTTGAAGCGACCCATAGCCAGTGCACCCAGCAATCCACCCAAGGGTAATGCAATTAGAGGATCAACATTGATATCAGCGAGTGGTCGCAGCGCGAGTAGGGCAATAGCCACTAACGGTGCAACGATTGAAGAAGAAAAGCTTGGCAGTGAACTTTGATCCGCTTTGACCACTTCACTTTCCGCTACTTTTGAACCTTTATTGACGAGGCGCTTTGCCAAGAAGTAGGCGAAAAGCAGCCCAAATAGACCCGGAATCACGCCTGCAGCCATCACAGAGGTTAACGGAACATTGAACGCATCAGCCGCCGCAATGGCATTTGGGTTAGGCGACATGACATTACCTGCTTTACCGCCGCCCACCATCGCCAAAAGGATCGCGGTTTTAGAAAGGTCTGCGCGGCGAGCAATAGCCAGTGCAATAGGAGAAACCGTGATAACGGCCACATCAACGAAAACGCCAACAGCGGTTAAAATCATGGTCGCAATGGCAAGAGCAAGTAAGGCGCGAGTTTCGCCTACTTTTTTGATGATGGATTCTGCAATCGAGGTAGCCGCCCCCTGATTCAATTAGTACGCCGGCCAACACACCAGCGGCGAGAATTCGCATCACTGAAGTGACGATCCCTTGGGCACCACCTATCATTAACTCAACGGTTTCGATGAGAGAAACGCCGCCAACCACGCCGCCAACCAAAGCACCGATGATCATGCCGTAGGTGGGTGGCACTTTTTTAAGAATGAGCGCGATAGCAACAATCAATGCTGAAAGTGCGCCAAGAGTTGAAACTTCAATCATGTTCTATTTCCCAGATAACGATGTGTCATTTTCGGCAAATATAAAGATATAGGGTTGGTAAGTCTTTGTCATTCTCTACAAATAAGTGCTCAAATCGGTCCTTTTAAATTGTGCAGTTGCACATTTTTTAGCTCGACCAGTGGAATAGATTTATTGCAATGTAGAGTTGAAATAGATCGTCTATATTGTTGATATTTAATGATGTTATTTGGTTTATCTTGTCTGTTCGATAGCGTAGCGTATTGCGATGGATATGTAGTTCGTTACAGGTGAGAGCTGAATCACAGTTCTGCTTTAAATATGTCTTCAAAGTTTTGATCAGTATCCCTTTACTGTCCTGTTGTTGAAGGTGTAGGTAAGACTGCTCCAGTTGCTCACGAATCCATGGATCTTGTAACAGGCTACTCATAATGGCCGGCAGTCGATAGTCTTGATAGAAAAACATGTCTCCGGGGCGGTTACCGACACTGCGCATAGTGAGCTCAGCGGTATCATATGAGCGTGCTAAACCAGAAAGTCCGGTAAAGTAATCCCCAAGCGCAATCTTGATTTGAAACTTAGCTTCTTTCTTTATTCTTTTGAGTAGCAATTTCACGCGCTTGGCTTCTGCATCCTTGGACCAGCTGTTCCCTATCAGGGTTATAGGCTTGAGTACCACCACTTCGTTTTGTGAAACAGACAAGATACCGACTAAATTATCGCGCTCGGGATATTCAAGTAAATGTACTAATTGCTGTAAGTTTTCCAATGAAGGCGCAGTGTCTCCTATCGGTAACACCTTGACGATGGCGGCAATCCGCGGTTGTGCAAGGTCGAGATCCAGACGCTGTGCGATGGATTGCAGTTGCATGTCATTAAGCGTGCTACCTCGGATTAATTGCAATACCAATTCTTCACGATGCCTCTTATTCCATTCTACTTGAGACATAAGTACAGCTTGTTCAACAATAAGCTCAGCGGTCATCTTCACCAGCTCACCAAAATGATGAACTTGCTGCAGTGTCCCAGAAACCCCAATCACCCCAATGACATTATCCTGAAATAGAATCGGTAAATTAACTCCAGGCTTAACCCCTTTTAGGTGTTCGGCAGTGGCTTCGTCAATATTAACGACTCGTGATTCGGTGATGGCAAGTACCGCTCCTTCATGTTTTTGGTATAAGCGAGTAGGATCACTGGATCCAATAATGCGACCTTTATTATCCATCACATTAATCGAGTGTGGGATGATCTTCATGGTTCGTTCGACAATTTGTTTGGCAATCATTTCGTTCAACTGCATAGAGCCCTCCTCTTCATTGACTGTGTAGGTTGGATCGTAACGATAAATTCGTCAATACGCTCGTTTCTGACAAGACAATGGTATACTCAGAAATAGTATCGCTTGAGTATTAATGCAGTATAGGTTGAGTTATGGAGTTTGAATTTACTAGAAACACTCTAATGGGTGAATACTATGTGAAATGCAGCATGGGCCATGAGATTGTTGGCCGTTGGCTTCAAGAAGAGATCGGTAAAGATAAGCAAAAATTAGATCATGTGATGGCGTTGATTGAGCAATCTCGACAGGACTTGAGCAATGAAGTGACGTTGCTTGGCAAAGAGATTAGCCTTGCGATCAATGAAGACGAAGTAACGATTCAAGAAAACGTGTTAGCGCATGAGCAAGAGATGGAAGAGGGCAGTGAGTTCGACTTCTATAACTGTGAAAGCCAAGCAAGCTGTGGAATCGACGATTTCGAACTGCTCATCGAACGCTGGATGGATTTTTTAGGTTACTAGTCCTAAGACCTATTTGTTAGTCATTCAGAGCTTTGAAGGCTCCGTTGCCCAAAACTGGAGCAATAAGAGCATCGCGCATTAAGATAGTGAAAAGGCTGCACCATATTGGTGCGGCCTTTTTCGTTATTACGACCTTATTATCTTCATCTTATTTAAAATCAAGCACTTAACTTTTTGGCACGCTACTTGGATTGTAATAAGAGAATTAACGGATTAAGTAAGAATTTAAGGAACGAATATGAAATTAATAAATGCCATTGTTAAGCCATTCAAATTAGACGATGTACGCGAAGCGCTCTCTGATGTGGGTATTGAAGGTATGACTGTTTCTGAAGTGAAAGGCTTTGGTCGTCAGAAGGGACACACTGAATTGTATCGTGGTGCAGAGTACCAAGTGGATTTCCTACCAAAGGTGAAGCTAGAGATTGCTACCCAAGCTGAGAATGTTGACCGAGTTGTTGAAGCGATTAGCCAAGCGGCACACACCGGAAAAATCGGCGACGGCAAAATTTTTGTGTATGACCTAAGCCAAGCCGTACGAATTCGTACTGGTGAAATGGATGCTGAAGCACTTTAAAGAATTACAAGGACTGGAGACTTTAATATGGAACTTACAACAACAGTAACGGAACTACGTTACGCACTAGACACTTTTTTCTTCCTCATTTCAGGTGCGTTGGTAATGTGGATGGCAGCAGGCTTCGCGATGTTAGAAGCTGGCCTAGTTCGTTCAAAGAACACCACAGAAATTTTAACTAAGAACATCTGTTTGTACGCAATTGCTTGTACAGCTTTCTTAGTGGTTGGTTACAACATCATGTATGTCGACAACGGTGAAGGCGGTTGGTTGCCATCATTTGGTACTCTAATTGGTACACAAGGTGAAGGCGCAGATCACTCTCTAGAATCAGACTTCTTCTTCCAGGTAGTATTCGTTGCAACAGCAATGTCTGTAGTATCTGGTGCGGTTGCTGAGCGTATGAAGCTTTGGTCATTCCTAATCTTCTCTGTAGTACTAACAGCGTTCATTTACCCTGTTGAAGGTTATTGGACTTGGGGCGGTGGTTTCCTATCAGAAGCGGGTTTCAGTGACTTCGCAGGTTCAGGTATCGTACACATGGCTGGTGCAGCAGCAGCGTTAGCTGGTGTTCTACTACTCGGTGCTCGTAAAGGTAAATACGGTAAGAACGGTGAAATCTACCCGATTCCTGGTTCAAACATGCCACTTGCAACGCTAGGTACATTTATCCTTTGGTTCGGTTGGTTCGGTTTCAACGGCGGTTCTCAACTGATGGTTTCGGATTTTGAGAACGCAACAGCAGTAGGTCAAATCTTCCTTAACACCAACGCAGCAGCAGCAGCAGGCGCAATTGCAGCACTACTAGTATGTAAAACAACTTGGGGTAAAGCAGACCTAACAATGATTCTTAACGGCGCGTTAGCTGGCCTAGTAGCAATCACTGCAGACCCTCTATCACCATCACCTCTATTTGCTGTAGCGATTGGTTCGGTATCTGGTGCATTGGTTGTATTCAGCATCATCGCACTAGACAAAGCTAAGATTGATGATCCAGTAGGTGCTATCTCTGTACATGGTGTATGTGGTTTCTTCGGTCTAATGGCTGTGCCACTAAGCAACGCTGATGCAACGTTTGGTGCTCAGCTAATGGGTGCAGCAGTCATCTTTGCATGGGTATTCGGTGCTAGCCTAGCAGTATGGGCGGTGCTTAAAGCAACAATCGGTATCCGAGTAACGGAAGATGAAGAACTTGAAGGTATGGACATGCACGATTGTGGTGTCGGCGCTTACCCTGAGTTTGTATCAGTAAAATAATCAACAGTCGTCGCCTAATCTGAATGGGTTAGGTTGGACAAAGAAAGCCCCGCAACTCTTGTTGCGGGGCTTTGTTGTATTTACGGTTGCACAATATATAAACACGAACGTTGAAGTTAGGCTCATTGTTTAAGGGGAACGACAAGACACAAAGTTGAAATGGTTTGTTACAAAAGTGAGAGTTTGAATGGTCTGAGTAGACGGATTTTTTGTTGGTCGTCATTGTAATTATGTTAATGATGAATATAATAACGCAACTGATAGACATTATCATTTCGATATAAAGGATTTTACAATGAAGAAACTGCTAACACTTTCAGCTCTAGCGTGTGGTGTAATTGCCCCGACAGCAATGGCTGCGGAAGAAGTAAACGTATACTCTTACCGTCAACCTTTCCTTGTTGAGCCAATGTTCAAAGAGTTCACAAAAGAGACTGGTATTAAAGTAAACGTTAAGTTTGCTAAAAAAGGTTTAGCAGAGAAGTTAGCTCAAGAGGGTGAATACAGCCCAGCTGACGTTGTCTTAACTGTAGATATCAGCCGTCTATCTGAGCTAACTAAACAAGGTCTGGTTCAATCTGTAGAAAGCGATGTACTTGAAAAGAACATCCCAGCTCAATACCAAGATACAGATAACGAGTGGTTCGCTCTAACAACTCGTACACGTAGCGTTTATTCTTCACGTGACCGTGTTGGTCGTCTAGGTGAAGAGTTCACTTACGAAGATCTAACTAAGCCTGAATTTAAAGGCAAAATCTGTACTCGTAGTGGTAAGCACCCATACAATGTTTCTCTAGTATCTTCGATGATTGCTCACAAAGGTGAAGCTGAAACGAAAGAATGGCTAGAAGGCGTAAAAGCAAACCTAGCACGTAAGCCTCAAGGTAACGACCGCGCGCAAGTTAAAGCGATTAAAGAAGGTCTATGTGATGTTGCTCTTGGTAACAGCTACTACCTAGGTAAGATGGTTAATGATAAAGAGCAAAAAGCTTGGGCTGACTCTGTTTACATTAACTTCCCTAACCAAGAGACTACAGGTACTCACGTAAACATCTCTGGTATGGCAATGGCTAAATACTCTCCAAATGAAGAGAATGCCGTTAAGCTGATGGAATTCCTATCTGGTGACACAGCACAAAGCATGTACGCAGAAGTGAACTACGAATACCCAGTGAAAGCAGACGTTAAACCTTCTGAGCTTGTTGCTTCATGGGGCGAGTTCAAAGCGGATACTATTTCTCTAGACGAAATTGCAAACCACCACGCGGCTGCAATCAAGCTATTAGACGAAGTTAAGTTCGATCTATAATTTATTACGGTAGGCTTCGGCCTAAGTAAAATGACAACCTCAAGTCGCCATTTTGGCTACTTGGGGTTGTTTGTTATTGGAAAATCACTTTTTGATACAAAGCACCCCGTTGATCCCTTGAGTTATTAGCATCTCACCTTGAAGTCATTAGAGTATATGGGTATAAATAACCCCACCATTAAAAGGATATGAGATGTATTTGCAAATGCATTTGTGTTTCATTAAGCCTCGTTGTAGTTAGGCGATGAAAGAAAAGAATTATTTATGGAACACCAGTAGCGGCATTATTGCTGTATTACTGGTCTTACCGATCTTAGCGATTTTTACGACGGCTGTTGGAGAAACAGATGAGCTATTTTCTCATCTGATGTCCACAGTGATGCCTACCTATGCCTACAATACGGTGGTTTTAGTCATAGGAACCATGTTCCTGTCTTTAGTTTTTGGTATTCCGTCGGCTTGGGTTATGGCAATGTGCCGTGTTCCGGGAGAGCGTGTTTTGCAGTGGGCACTCGTCCTGCCATTAGCAATGCCAGGCTATATTGTTGGCTATATCTTTACCGATTGGTTCGACTTTGCCGGCCCTGTTCAGGTTCTACTGCGAGATCTTACTGGGTGGGGACCCGGTGAGTATTGGTTCCCAGATATTAGAACCTTATCCGGCGCTATTATTGTTCTGTCTCTCGTTCTCTATCCTTATGTTTATTTGCTGTGCCGCGCGGCATTTATGGAGCAAAACGTCTCCTTATTACAATCTGCTCGTTTGCTAAAATGCTCGCCTTGGGAAAGCTTCCGTCGTATCTCCTTACCACTTGTTCGTCCATCAATGGCGGTCGGTTTATCGCTTGTTGCTATGGAGACCATCGGTGACTTTGGTACCGTGAGTTACTTTGCGGTAAATACTTTAACGACTGCGGTTTATGATACTTGGCTAGGCTACTCAAGCTTAACGGCAGCTGCGAAAATATCGGCAATCATGCTGGTTATCGTGATCCTACTGTTGAGCTCAGAGCGATACAGTCGCCGTAAGCAGAAGCTATTCCAGAATCAGTTCAGCAGCCGCGAAGATTTTCGTTACGACCTTTCTGGTTGGAAAAAATGGCTGGCACTATTCTGGTGCTGGGGATTAGTTTGCGTTGCGTTCTTATTCCCTCTTGGCCAGCTCATTATTTACGCCTACAAATATTTTGCTCAAAGCTGGACCCCTGAATTCAGAGAATATGCCATCAACAGCCTTTACGTTTCGGTAGCTGCTGCGATTATTGGCGTGATTATCGCGATGATTGTTAACTTTAATCAACGCGTTAGTCCGAGTAAGAAAAATCAGGCTTATATGCGTCTCGCTTCGATGGGCTATGCCGTTCCAGGCACCGTGTTAGCGATTGGGGTGATGGTACCTGTTTTGTTCATGGATCACTTGGTCAATGACATCGCTAAAGTGATGGAGTGGGGACGACCTGGTTTGATCTTCTCTGGTTCCATGTTTGCGCTAATTTTTGCCATGGTCGTACGTTTCTCTGCAGTGGCAATTGGCAGTATTGAAAGCAGCTTGAGTAAAGTATCCCCTTCATTGGATATGGCCTCAAAAACCATGGGTTGCAATACCAATCAGATGTTACGCCGTGTTCATTTACCTTTGATTAAACGTGGCGCATTGATCGCTGGCTTATTGGTGTTTATCGAATCAATGAAAGAGTTGAATGCGGCCTTGCTGCTGCGTCCTTTCAACTTCGAGACATTGGCGACTTATGTTTATAACTATGCCTCAGATGAGCACCTAGAATTGGCGGCGATGCCTGCTGTATTATTGGTGTTGGTGGGTTTAATTCCTCTGATCATCGTTAACCGTTCTTTGGAGCAGAAACACTAATGAGTTGTGCATTATCAATTAAAGATCTGACTTGTAAATATGAGTCGCAAACCATCTTGGAATCGCTCTCGTTAGAAGTTGAGCATGGTGAAATTGTTTGTCTTCTTGGTGCCAGTGGCTGCGGAAAAACGACTTTGCTTAAGGCGGTTGCAGGGCTGCTTCCATTAAGTAGCGGAATCATGAGCTTGAACTGTCAAACCATTGATGATGGTGATAATTGGTTGCCACCAGAGCAACGAAACATCGGTATGATTTTCCAAGATTACGCCCTGTTTCCGCACCTGACGGTAAACCAGAATGTTGGTTTTGGCCTTAAAGATCTCTCTGATCAGCAAAAGAAAGAGAAAGTCCAAGAGATGTTGGAGCTGGTTCATTTAGATGAATTCGGTGACCGATACCCACATCAACTTTCTGGTGGTCAACAGCAGCGCGTAGCGATTGCTCGTTCTTTAGCATACAAGCCAGATTTATTGTTATTGGATGAACCTTTCTCAAATATCGATACTCAGGTTCGCCATGAGTTGATTTCTCAGATTCGTAAAATATTTAAGAAGCAGGGTGTGACAGCTATTTTTGTGACTCACAGTCGTGAAGAGGCGTTCGCGTTTGCAGATAAGATGGCAGTAATGAACCATGGTGTGATTGAACAGTATGGTTCGGCATCGGAGCTTTATTTCCATCCATCGAGTAAGTTCGTTGCAGACTTTTTGGGCGGCGGCAGTTACCTCGATGCACAGCGTATTTCAGAGCTGGAGTTTGAAACCAGCTTGGGTGTGGTTGAAGCTAAACCACAAACGGAGATTGAATTTGGCAGTGCGTGTGAGCTTCTTTTAAGACCACAGCATATCCAAGCTAGTTACGAACAAGACAGTGCTATTTCAGTATTAGAGCAGCAATTTATGGGCGATCACTGTCGTTATGTTATTGAAGCACATGGTCAAAAGTTATTGGCAACCTCGTCAGAAGCGCTTGAAGTTGGTATGCCGGTTAACGTAAAAGTGGATACCAAAGGCGTATTGGCGTTCTAATTAGGTACAACTCATAGTACCGCTAATTCTCGATAAACCATAAAAAAGCCCAGCACTTTAATCTAAAGTACTGGGCAAAAGCTCTTCATCTATAGGGGTTAACAAGGCAGTGATTTGTTAAGTCCCATACAAGACTGCTGCGCTCTATAAGCCTATAGAGAGAGGAAGTCTTTCACTTTTTGAAGAACATGTTCTGCAGTGTCTTTATCTTCCATTTCAGCGAAGATTCGTAGCAATGGCTCAGTTCCTGAGAAACGAGCAATCACCCAGCCGCCATTCTTGAAGTACACCTTGGCACCATCTTCATAGCTGACTTTTTCAATTTCGTATTCAAATTCAGGCAGTTGTTTTTCGACGTAGATCTTGGTGTAGAGCGCTTCCTTCTCTGAAGGTTTAAACTTGCAATCGCCTTCTGCCGTATACGCATAGCCATACTTAGAGTAGATTTCATCAAGCAGCTCAGAGAGTTTCTTACCTGTCACACTGATCATCTCAACCAGTAAGCTCGATGCGAACACGCCATCCTTACCTTTGATGTGACCTCGAATGGTTAAACCGCCCGAGCTTTCACCACCAATCAGTGAATCATCGGCTTCCATTTGAGAGCTGATATGCTTAAAGCCTACAGGAACCTCAAAGCTCTTCTCACCATGATCTGCCGCTACTTTGTCGAGCAGATGTGTGGTGGCGATGTTACGCACGACAGAGCCTTTCCAGCCTTTGTATTCCAATAAATAGTAGTAAAGAAGCAGTAACACTTCGTTAGGGTGAATGAAGTGACCTTTCTCATCGATGATGCCTAAACGGTCGGCATCGCCATCGGTACCAATACCAATGTCATAGCCTTCTGCTGCTACCAAATGCTTCAAGCGGTAGAGCGTTGCTGCATTAGGTGATGGCATGAGACCACCGAAATCTGGGTTCTTACCATCGTTGATCACGTCGACATCACAGCGAGCGCTGATTAACACGGTTTGCAGTGCGTTTTTTGCCACGCCAAACATTGGGTCGATCAGGACTCTTAGGTTGGCTTGTTTAATCGATTCGATATCAATAGCGTTAATGATCGAGTCAACAAAGGCGTTCATCGGATTGATGATCTCAATTTCTTTGTCGTTTAATGCTTGTTCAAAATCGACTCTGACGACATCTTCACTGGTTAGGGTCGAAATCTGTTGTTCGATCTTTTCTGTGATGATCTCATCAGCATCACGGCCACCTTCAATGAAGATCTTGATGCCGTTATAGTCCGCTGGGTTGTGAGAAGCGGTAATACACGCAGAGTAAATACATCCCATCTCTTTCGCTTGGAACATCACGATAGGAGTCGGAACGAACTTGTCGATAAAGCTCACTTTGATGTTGTTGGCTGCCAATACTTCAGCAAACCAGCACGCGGCTTTATCTGAAAGGAAGCGGCGGTCATAGCCGATAACGAAGCCGTTTTTCGCTGCATCTTCATTATTGATGATGTTAGAGAGTGCTTGTGCCACTAAGCGGACGTTTTCTCTAGTGAACTCTTCACCAATAAACGCGCGCCAGCCGCCAGTACCAAATTTAATCATTAGAAAATCCTTTTAGTCTCACTATCTCAAGCCAGTAAAGACTTGAGATAGGAGCTGTTCATCAAATTAAGTGATTAGCCGAGTACAACGATAACTTCGTTCACGCTGCCTTCCGCTTGTACTGGAATTGCACCTTCAACCTGTTCACCGTTGATAGTGATAGAGGCAACACCTTTGCTTACCGCATTCGGGTTCTGCACTGTGATGTTGTAAGTCGCGCCACGCCATTGACGAGTAACCTCGAACTCTGGCCAATCAGTCGGGATACATGGATCAACTGTTAAGCTTTCAAAGCCTGTACGAACACCAAGAATGAAGTTGGTTACCGCGAAGTAAGCCCAACCAGAGGTACCTGTTAACCAAGGGTGGTTTGCACGACCATGGTCTTGGTGATCTTTACCCATGATGAACTGCACGTACGAGTATGGTTCTGCGTAACGCGTTTCAATCATGTCGTTTTGGTTGTACGGGTTCAGTGCGTCGTAGAATTTCATCGCACGGTCACCACGACCTAGTTTCGCTTCTGCTACCCAAGCCCATGGATTCGGGTGAGAGAAGATTGCACCATTCTCTTTAACGCCTTGGTAAACACGAGTCACAAAGCCGATATCGTCGTTTGGTGTTGCGAATGAAGGAGAGTTTAGATGTAGGCCGTATTCAGAGAAAAGGTTCTCATCGACAGCGTCCATCGCTTTCTCGCCACGCTCTTGATATACCGCGCCAGATAGAACCGCTAGCGTGTTTGACTCAAGGTGAACTCGACCTTCAGCTTGTTGAGCAGTACCGATCTTGTCGCCATTTTTAGTCAGACCACGGATGTACCAGCCACCCTCGTCATCCCAAAGGTGTGTTTCACACGCTTCACGAACGTTCGCTGCCATTTCAGTGTATTTAGTAACGTCTGCATCGTTATTACGGAACTTAGCAAGATCTAGGAATTCTTGTAGCGCCCAGAAGTGTAGGAATGAAACCATTGAAGATTCACCACCACCTAGGTTCAAACAGTCATTCCAGTCTGCACGAAGACCCTTACAGATACCCGTTTGACCTACGTATTCTGCAGAGAAGTTCAGTGCGGCTTTCATGTGCTCGTAAACCGTTGCTTCGCCACCGTCTGCGTATGGAATCACTTCATCAAAGAAATCGTGTTCACCCGTTTCCATTACGTACTTGATGATGGTTGGTACGATCCATAAGTGATCATCAGAACAGGTATCGTCAATGCCGTGGATCTTGTCGTCATCTGACGGTGTTGGAACAACCGTTGGCGATTTTGAAGGTTCAACGTCAGCTTTCTCTGGATCGAACCAATCAGGATCGAACAAGTGTAGACCGTAGCCCGCGTTCACTTGGCCGCGAAGCAGGTCGATAATACGTTTCTTGGTCATTTGTGGGTTGGCATGAGGTACTGAAATAGCATCTTGTGCAGTATCACGGTAGCCAAGGCCAGTACGGCCACCGACTTCAATGAATGAAGCAAAGCGAGACCAAACCACACAGGTTTCCGCTTGGTATAGCGTCCACGTGTTGATCATTGTGTCTAAGCCTTCGTTTGGCGACTTAACTTGGAATTTGTTGCAACGCTCGTCCCAGTGATCTTTGATACCTTGGAAAGCCGCATCTACGTTTGTTGTATCTTGGTATTTCTCACGTAGGCGTTCACCGTTGCCTTTACCGATACCGAGTACATAAGCAAAGCGAACTTCTTCACCCGGTTGAATCGTAAATTGCTTGTGCAGAGAACCACAGTGGTTGTAACAGGTTTGAGCGCTGTTAGAACACTTACCGTTTTCAACCGCAATTGGATTTGCTTCATCACGGTACATGCCTAGGAAGTTGTCACGTTGGCCATCGTAGCTGTCTGGTGAGAAAGTTGAAGCTAGGTAGTAGAAGCCTTCAAAGTCGTTAGTGTTGTAGTACAGGTCGTACTCCAGAACACCTTCTTGGTAAGACGTGCCTGCAGAGTACAGAGACATCTGATGGTTCTGGTTATCAGATTGGATGTGGCTGAAAGAGAACTCAACAAACGAGAAAGTGCTGATAGTACGTGGCTTGTCAGTGTTGTTCTTTAATACAACGTCCCAAACTTCTGCATCTTCACCCTTAGGTACGAATAGCGTCTTGGTTGCGGTAATGCCGCTGTATTCACATTTGAATTTTGAGTATGACAGGCCGTGACGAACTTCGTAGTTCGCTTCATCTAGGCTCTTTGCCACTGGTTGCCAAGAGATAGACCAGTAATCACCCGTCTCATCATCACGCAGGTAAACATAGTGTCCTGGGCGGTCAAAGGTGCCGTTTGGACGGAACTTAGTAACACGGTTGTATTCCGGAGAATTGTAGAACGAGTAACCGCCCGCATTGTGCGAAATCACGGTACAAAACTTTTCAGTACCTAGGTAGTTTGTCCAAGGTGCTGGTACATCAGGGCGAGTGATGACGTATTCGCGATTGTCGTTATCGAAATAGCCGTATTTCATTGTCATTTCCTTTTTAACAAACTGCATCTATGCAGCTAATTTTTAAATAGTGATGCTGAGTCGTATCTAACTGAGCACCTTAATTTGAGTCAGCAACCACTCGATATGAGTGTCGCTTTGGTTTGTTTTATTGAGCTTTCCAAGGGTTGCGATAATCAACATTGAGTTTGTCGAGTAATGGCAGATGCCCCTTTAGGCGAGATAGGTAATCTAGCCAGTTTCGGTTGTTTTTATGTGTCCAACATCCTTCAGCTAAAGCGCTAATTCTTGGGAATACCATGTAATCCATACGCTTTTGGTTGGTGACGATCTCACACCATAGAGCACACTGAATTCCGCGGATCCGCTTACGAATTGGGTCGGTGTCGGATATCTCAGCAAGTGCTTCGTAGGTATAAGCTTGTTCTAATGGGATAACGGCAGCCCAATCTACGCCCGGTTCTTCCGGTGCATAATCTTGGGTCATGTCGAGATAGGTAAACTGTGCAGGTTGCAACACCACATCAAAGCCTTGGCGAGCGCAATTGACAGCCGCTTCTTCACTGAGCCATGAGTAGATGATGGTCTCTTTACTCACTTTGTCGCCGTGCTGTGCTTCTTCCCAGCCGACCATGCGTTTGCCGAGTTGCTTAAGCTTGTTTTCGGCATAGCGGAATAGGTGACCTTGTAGGTCTTTGCTGTCTTGGTACTGGTGTTCTTTCATCAACGCTTGAGCAGCAGGGCTGTTGCTCCACACTCCCGGTGGCACTTCGTCTGCACCCATGTGAATTAATTCGCTCGGGAACAGCTCTGCGACTTCTTCAATAACTGCATCTAGAAATTGGTAAGTGCCTGGTAAACCTGGGTTTAGGACGTTGTCGTTGTAGTGCTGAATGCTTTTGTATTGAGTAGTGTCAGCTTGCTCTACCAACATGTCAGGCAGTGATTTGATTGCGGCACGGCAGTGTCCCGGAATATCGATCTCTGGGATCACCGTGATGCTGCGTTGCTCTGCATATTCAATGACTTCACGAATTTGTTGTTGCGTGTAGAAGCCGCCGTAGTTTTCCGCAATGTGGGTATATTGCGGCTCTAGTGCATGATCAGGGCCACGCCAAGCGCCAATTTCTGTTAGCTGTGGCAGGCTCTTTATCTCAATTCTCCAACCTTCATCGTCAGTTAGGTGCCAATGAAATACGTTGAACTTGTAGTGCGCCAGTTGATTGATTAAACGCTTCACTTGCTCTACTGAGTGGAAGTGACGAGCGCAGTCCAACATCATGCCGCGGTACTTAAAGCGCGGTTGGTCGGCTATCTTGCAACATGGTAGAGAGAAGTTCTCTGCGTCCAGTTGTTGAACTAGTTGAATCAAGCTTGCCACAGCGTGTGTAAAGCCCGACTGGCTGCCTGATTCAGCAATAATCTGTTGTGCAGTGATGGTCAGTTTGTATTCGGCTTCATCTAACGTCGGGTTGCTGCGAAATAGAATGTTGCCGCTTTCGTCTTTTGAAAGTTCAGCTGAAAGCGCGGTCGAAAGAGACAGCTCAAAGGTCGAGAGCAACTCTTGCTGGAACCAAGAGACTGCCTTATCAGCAAGATGAGATTGAACCTCAATTCTGCAGTCGTTATTTAGCGCGAAGTTACTTAGCGCGAAACTACCTTGCTGAAATTCGATCTGATTAGGCTGAGGAATCAATGCAATCTCAGCAGCGTTAACTTCAGGTATTTGATTGCGTTCACGGTATGGCGAAGCCAGTACTATGGGTGATATCGCGACAGGCAGTACCGATGTTTCTCCATCATTATGTGACTGGATAAAGGCATCGTTAAGGCCATCAGAATAGAAGCGGAATGGTGCGCTTTGAATACTGAATTCAAGGTAGTAATGGTTGTTGGCCTTTAACACTGACGAACTTGGTGTGAATGAGCAAAAGCTGCCAACTTGAGTCAGCTCTCCTTGCGATAAACTCTCTGGAAGGATGAAACGATCAAATGCAAAGTGCAGAGACCAATCTTTTACGTCGAGGTCACTTAAGTTATGTACCGTAAGGCCAAATCGGCAGTTATTTTTTTGTTCAGAAAGAACAGCTAAGTCGATGCGATAATTCATATAACTTCCCTGCTAAGCCTGTTGATACAAGTTGTGTTGTGGTTTTCCGGCAAACATCAATGCGCCTTCAATAGCGTCGAATTGAGGTTTAACGATCCATTGTTGTACTGGTGGTGATAGCCAGTTGAGAATACGCTCAGCGATACTTCCCATTAAGCACACCTTGTCAGCGCCTTTTCGATGCAGTGCTAAGACAAACATTTCGATATCAGCCGCGGTTTGCTTGAGCATATCGATAGCCAGTTCGTCACCTTCGTTAGCGAGTTGAAAAATAACTGGTGAGAATTGACCGTAATCCTTTGGAATAGCACCTTTTGACCATTCGACAATGGCATCCACATCATTATTAAAGTGATTCATCACATGTAGAGTCAGCGGGGTTTTGTTGCGAATACCGTCTTCTGCAAGCAAGACTTGTTGAATCAAACGTAAGCCCATGACTGCGCCGCCGCCTTGATCTGAAATCGGAAATTCACGACCGCCAACCACATATTGCTCACCGTCTTTTAGGAAGATACCGCAAGAACCCGTACCACCGATCATGATTGCGCCGTCTTGGCCATTGTGAGCACCAATGCAAGCGCCATAAGCGTCGGTATTTAGTGTCATGCTTGCGAAAGGGTGTGGTTGAGCCATGAAGTCGAACCATGCTGATTTTTGCTCAGCGCCAGCCAGCGCTAGGCCAACATGCATATTTGAAAAATGGTCTGAGTTGAGTTGCCCTTGTTGTGCCGCTTTTGTGATGGCATCAATAATTGAGCTCATCGCAACATCAACACCCAAAAGGATGTTGCCACTGCCACTTTTCGCTTCACCAATCAGTTTGCCTTGAGCGTCACGAATACGAGCACGACAAGAAGTACCACCACCATCAATACCGACGTAGTAAAGAGTCATTATTATTGCTCCTTACGCTGAGCTAAGAAGTTGAACTGTGCAGCGGTTGCTAATAAGAACCACGCACCATGAGGGATCCATTGCTCACCCCAGCGCCAGTTTTGAAGCATGTCATCTTTTTGTGCTGGTGGATTGAACGCAATGTCTTGTTCATCTTCAAAACCAGCTGTGATGCCATTACAGATACCGCCTTTCGCATTGAAGAACCCAAGCTGAGGTAGGTAGTCTGGGTTGTTATGGCCATGACCATCGAGCATGCACATGTGGTATGGGTTGAGGCCCAAGATCCAATCAAGGCTATTTTGTGAAAGCTGGATTAAGCGCTCTTGAAGTTCGCTATCTTTAATGTGCGGTTGAACTAGGTAAGCCATGGTTGCGAGTGAGCCAAGGCGTGCGTTCTCGCCTTGCCACCAGTAACCGGTTTCGTTCTGTTGAGCGACGAAGAAGGCATCACGTTTATCACCATCGACAGATTTAACGTATTGTCTTGGATAGCCAAATGGGTTGGTGACTTTGTCGGTGATGTTGATTTCGAACTGACAAGCTTGTTCAACAACTGTGCGCGCCTGTTCTTTTAATTCAGCATCGGTTTCATTGTCGATGTATTCACATAGTGCAATCACAGGAAGACCGGCTTCAGCTGCGTGAAAGTATGGACGAGAGCCATCAGAGTTTGCCGACCAGAAGTGCTCAAATGAATCATCGGATTGCTGACGAGAGATTAAACGAGTCGCCCAAGTTCTTGCTTCTGATAGGTATTGCTGGTCTTGTGTTACGCGATACAGCTCATTGGCTGCGAGTAGGGCGCAATACTCATCGATGATGTTCTCTTCACCATCGTTTAGATACTGGAGGTTGTACTCTTTTAGATGCCAGTAACCCTTAACCGCCATTTCAAGGTATGTGTGGCTCGAGTAGCTGCCAGAGATTTCAAGCTCAGAAGCTGCGGCTAATGCTGCGATAGCAACACCTGCACCTTGTCGGTAGCCCGCTTGTAAGTCCGTTGATTTATGACCTTCTTGAGTCGCATAAGCGCAGATATCGCGTTGGTTGATATCTTTGCTCCATTTGTCGAATACCGTCATATAGAAGTATCCGTCAGCGTCTTGCATACGCACTAAGAAGTCGGCACCGAACAGAGCCTCTTCCGTTAGACGAGTCATGGAGAATTTCGGGAAGTCTGGGTTATGGCTAGTCAAGCGTACGCTTTTTAGCATGTTCCAAACGACCATCGGAATTTGTTGTGGGTTTAGGTAGTTACCATAAGACAGGTGGCTAAAATATTTACTGACATCACCTGATGCGTCATACCATCCACCGTGGACATCGACGTATCGGTCGGTACCTAGAATTTGTGCTTGTCGATCTTTTTTGTCGAAAATCCCGCCACAGCGTTGTGACTTAAAGTAATGAAGCACATCAGAAAACGTGTGGTTCATTAATAGGTTGCTACCAATCTCAAATACTTCTGAACGCAGGTTGTCAAAACGTAGGTAGTAGCGACCAGATTCAGTGACTGAACTGAAATCAATAGTGAAGAATTGCCCTTGATGCCAATTTGCTACGCGGCCTTGTTTAACCACATCAAAATTTCCGACAGTCATATGGTTGTCAGCACAGACGAGTAGAGCCGTAGTGCTTGATAGGCGAGCTTTCTTAGTTTGTAGGATAGCTTGCTTCGGGCCTGTGGACTCATAGCCAATATGGTTGGTCAATAACAGCATCAATATTCTCCGACAGTCCTAGTTTCTATTGGCTAGGTACTTGAATGTTTTGGATATAAATAGTTAGGGTCCGAAGACCCTAACTTGGGTTTTATTGCTTAGCTTTCGTGTAGGTAACAGCGCACAAAGTGGTTATCAGCGAGCTGCGTAACCCCTGGTAGCTGCTCTTTGCACTTATCCATTGCGTGAGTACATCGGCCTGCAAATGGGCAGCCTGCTGATACTGGTGTCCACAGAGGAATCTCACCTTTGTTGCCTGCAAGTTGCTCGTGGATCGACTTCTTAGGATCTGGAACGGCCGAAACAAGCAATTGGGTGTATGGGTGCTGAGGGTTAGCAATCACGTCATCGGTATCGCCCCATTCCACCATGTGTCCCACGTACATCACCGAAAGGTCTTCAGCGATGTAACGAGCGGTTGCGATATCGTGAGTGATGTAAAGCAGAGACATTTGCTTCTCGAACTTCATCTCTTCCATCAGGTTCAAAACACCGGCACGAATCGATACATCAAGCATTGAAGTTGGCTCATCGGCTAGTACAACTTCGGCACCTACCGCGATGTTGCGGGCTAGGTTGACACGTTGACGTTGGCCGCCAGACAGTTGGTGAGGGTACTTCTTCGCCGTCTCTTTTGGTGGGATCAGGCCCACTTGCTCTAAAAGATCGTAAACACGTTCTTCTAGTTCTCTCTTATTGCCCGGGGTTACCTTCTTGTGGATCAACAGTGGTCGAGCAATGTGGTGGAAGATATTGTGTGTTGGGTTCAATGAACCAAACGGGTCTTGCCATACCATCTGCACGCCTTCACGGTAGTGCATAAGATCTTTTCTGCTTGAGATCTCTTGGATATCACGACCTTTGTATTCGATCGTGCCGCCTGAAGGTGCGTACATTTTTGCGATCATTTTTGCGGTTGTTGATTTGCCTGAACCAGACTCACCAACCACTGCTAGGCCACGGCTTTTGTACATCTTGAATGACACGTCGTTAATCGCACGCATCATTGGGGTTTGAATGGTGGTACTGCTTATTGGGAAGTCTTTTACGACATTCTTGCCTTCTACCAATAATTGACCGAAATCTTTGCTCATAATTGTCTCCAGAATCCTTATTCGCTTTGCTTGTTTTTAGGCGGTCGAGCCGCCTTGTTCGTTATTCACGCAAGCTATAGCTTCCTTTGTACTATTGGGTCACCGTACAGGTGGCAGTTAGACAAATGTCCCGGGTCGATAGAACGCAGCTTGGTTGGCACCTTGGTACACTTTTCATGTACACGGTCACAACGAGCTTGGAAACGACACCCTTCAGGGATCTCTAACAGGTTCAGAGGGTTACCCGGAATACCTGCTAACTTTGTCTTTGGCCCTGTCAGTGGAGGGAAAGAACTTCCCAACCCTTTGGTGTAAGGGTGGTAAGGGTTTTCTAGAATATCTTGAGAGTTAGCTACTTCGATTAGCTCACCTGAGTACATGATGCCGATGCGGTCAGAGAACTCGACCATCAATGACAAGTCATGGGTGATGAACAGAATCGAGAAGCCAAACTCTTCTTTCAGTGCATAGATCTTTTGTAGGATTTCGCGTTGCACAACCACATCAAGTGCGGTTGTCGGCTCATCCATAATGATCAGCTTTGGATTCAGTGCTAACGCGATAGCGATAACTAAGCGCTGACGCATGCCGCCAGAGAATTGGTGAGGGTAATCACTCAATCGGCTCGGGTGAATATCTACGATTTCAAGTAGACCTTCAGCACGCTGCTTAGCTTGCTCGCGAGTCATGTTGGTGTGACGCATGATTACGTCACAGAACTGCTCTTCCATCGGTAGTACTGGGTTGAGTGCGTTCATCGCGCTCTGGAATACCATCGACATCTCACTCCAACGGAACGACTGCATACGGTCATCACTGTATTCAAGGATGTTCTCACCGTTGAAGATAACCTCACCACCACTGATGTAAGCGGGCGGCTTATGAAGACGCATAAGAGAGAAAGCGACCGTTGATTTACCACAGCCAGATTCACCAGCTAGGCCGAAGACTTCACCTGGAGCGATGTCGAAACTTACGTTGTTACACGCACGAACATCGCCTGACTCTGTGATGTAATCCACGCATAAGTTGCGGATAGAAATTAGTGGTTCAGACATGATTATTTATCTCCGCTCCAAAGTGCATTTTGTGGTGGTAGTTCTGGTTCACGTTCTTCTTTGTCTTGTGCTGCTAGTTTCTTCCAACGCTTCATGCCTTTGTGAGAACGCAGTTGCGGGTTAGCAATTTCATCGACCGCGAAGTTAAGTAGAGCAAGGCCAGTTACAAGTAGTGTCAGTGCGATACAAGGAGCCAGCAGTTCCCACCAAGCGCCAATCAGCATTGATGAAGAGGTTTGAACGTTGTAAAGCATGATGCCCCAGCTGATTGTGTTCGGGTCACCAAGACCTAGGAACGAGATGGTTGCTTCCATCATGATTGCGTACATCACCGAACCGATGAAGCTTGCGCCAACGATAGAGATAAGGTTTGGCAGAATCTCTACGAAGATGATGCGGAATGAAGATTCACCCAAAACTTCAGCGGCTTTTACAAACTCTTTTTCACGCAGTGCTAAGGTCTGGGAGCGAACAACACGGGCGCCCCAAGCCCAGGACATAAAGCCGATAACCAAGGTTATGGTGAGTGGCCCTGCCTCACCGATAAAGGCTGCTACTACGAACAGTAATGGGTATTGAGGGATTACCAGCATGATGTTCATTGCGGCTGTTAGAACGTCATCGACACGGCCACCGAAGTAACCTGCAGAAACACCAATAACAGTTGCGAGTAAACATACGGTTAGACCCGCACCAAAACCTACAGCAAGAGATACGCGTGCGCCGTATACCACTTGAGACCAAACGTCACGACCCATACGAGTTGTACCTAGTACGTGGTCTGCCTTTTTAGACATGATCAATGTACGACGGTCGTCTGCTAGATTTTGAGCAACCCAGCCATCAGGGTTAGTTTGTGCAGACTTCACCACGAAACCAGGATATTCGTGTGGGTTACCTGTACGCTTGTCTGGTACATGTTTGGTGATTAATGGAGCTGCAATCGCGCCAAGAATAAAAATACTTAGGATGATGACGCCTGTTAGGGCCATCGGGTTACGCCAAATGAGTTTTAGAAAGTCTTTCATGATTATTTACCACCCTTACGAAGACGAGGGTCAAGAACAACGTAAAGCATGTCTGCAACTAGGTTAAAGAACAGCATGAATAGCGTCATGATAAGCAGCTGACCTTGCAGTACTTGGTAGTCACGAGCGTTAATTGCGTTGAAAAGTACGCTGCCAAGACCCGGGTAGTTAAAGATGATTTCGATAATTAACTGACCACCGATTGCCATACCTAGCGACATTGAAAGGGCTGTCACACTAGGTAGCATCGCGTTACGAGCTGCGTAGTTGAATACCACTCGGTTTTCGCTCAGGCCTTTGCCTTTCGCCATGGTGATGTAGTCTTCGGCTAGTAGGTTGATCATGTTGTTACGCATGTTTACTAGGAAGCCACCAATTTGAACAACAGAAGCACAGAACAGTGGTAAGAAGGCGTGGTAAGCGACATCTTTAATGAATGCCCAGCTTGTCCAATCAGGTATAGTACCAGCGGTGTAGGCATACCCTGTTGGGAACCACTTCAAGCCAATTGCAAAGGTAAATAGTGCAATCATCGCGATAACAACTTGAGGAACGGCTTGTAGAATCAGCATCCCTGGCGTTACGAAGGCATCGTACTTACTGCCGCGTTTCCACGCTGCGAAAATACCTAGGATTGAACCAATCGAGAAAGAAAGAATAACTGCGGTGCCGGCTAAGAAAAGCGACCAACCGAATGCTCCACCCAACAGTGTGTTTACAGAAAGTGGGTAGAATTGAATTGATGTACCAAGTTCCCAGCTAAGAATGTTCTTCATGTACGCCACGTATTGAACTAAGTAGCCACCATCAACGAAGCCTAATAGTTCTTTCATTGCAGCAATACGCTCTGGAGTAACTTGTACAGAAGCGTTCGCAAACATCATGGTAACTGGGTCACCAGGCATTGCTCTTGGAATAATAAAGTTTAACGTCGCAGCAACTAATAGCGCGACAAAATAAAATGACAAACGTCTTAAAAAATAACCCATAACTCACACCTTACTCACCCAGATTGTTTCCCTGTTTCTGGATTCAGGTCGCTCCTAGCGAAATTTGGAACGAAAAATCCCCTGACGACTAGCGCCATACTTTCAATTGAGAGTGTGGGGATTTTTATAAGCGGCGTAAGAGGTTACGCCGCAAGGATTGAACGATTACTTATTTAACTGGTTTTAGGTCCAGTACATGAAGTAGACGCTCTGGAATACCAGCCCAAATGTTTGGACGGCCTTTTGGATTTTCTTCGTTCCACCAACCAGTGAAGCGAGTTGTGTTGTATTGGTACATGTAAGCACCAGACATCACAGGGATTGTCACTTGGTCTGCAGCGATGATTTGCTGGATACCGTGTGCAATGTCTAGCTGCTCGTTCTTATCAGCTGTTTTGTAGAAGCTGTTTAGAAGACCATCTAGCTTGTCGTTTTTGTAGAAGTGCATTGCGAAACGAGGCATACCATCACCAGATTGTAGTGATGAGTTGTAAGCACTGTTCCAGTACGTGTATGGATCCGCACCGTGGAAGTAGTTTGTGTATGCTACGTCGTATGTACCTTCAAGCATTGCTTGGTTGTAAACAGAGAAGTCAGGTGTACGAGCTTTTGCTTTAATACCGATTTCGTTTAGCTGTTCTACCGCTAGTTGAACTGTGTTGTTGAAGTCAGTCCAGCCGTTTGGCGATTGAATCATTAGTTCGAAAGACTTGCCTGATGGAGTGTCAACAAAACCATCTTTGTTTACATCTTTGAAGCCAGCGTCAGCAAGAAGCTTCTTCGCGCCTTCAGCGTTGTAAGTGTTGAAGCCTTTGTACTTGTCATGAGTTTTTTCATCAGACCAAGCTTCAAACGCGTAGCCAAGACCCGATGCGAAATCGTTTACAGTACCGCCACCGTAGAATGCGATGTCGATGATAGTTTGACGGTCAAGAGCCATAGAGAAAGCACGACGGAAGTCAACGTTGCTCAATGCTTCATGCTTCGCAGCATCAGGGTGCTTGAAGTTAACGATGAATGCCTGTGTACCTGCTGGCGGGTACCAGTAGTGGTGTTTAGGGCTAGCTGCTGCGTATGTACGATCGATATCTGGAACGAAAGAAGACGTCCAGTCCATTTCACTGTTTACAACTTTACCTAGGAATTGGTCGTTGTTCGCAATTTGTGGAACACGTAGACAGTCAACATCTAGGTTGTCTGCATCCCAGTAGTTCGGGTTTGCACACTGGATGTATAGCTGCGCTGTAAACGTATCGATTTCTGTAAATGGACCAGAACCTACCGGGTTCTCATTGGTAAACGTTGATGGATCTTTAACGTCTTTCCAGATGTGCTTAGGTACTACAGGTACTTTAGCAATCTCGTAAGGTACGTTTGAGTTTGCTTCTGTTAGTGTGAACTTAACTTGGTTGTCGTTCAGTTTTTCTACAGAAGTTACCCAAGAGTTGATACCAGATTGGTCAAGCTCTGGCTTCTCTTTTACAAGGTTGAAAGAAAAAACAACATCATCAGCAGAGAAAGTTTCTCCGTCTGACCATTTAACACCCTTACGAATGTCGAAAACAACGCTCATCAGATCATCTGACATCTTGAAGTTTTCAGCTAGACGGAACACTGGAGTGTTACCGTGCATTTCGTTAAATACTACTAGCGGCTCATACATGAAGTCAGTTGTAGTATGTAGGTTAGTAGCACCAAGGTACGGGTTAAAGTTACGTACGAATGTAGTGTACTCTTTCGGGTGAACGGTCAGTTCACTGCGTTCTGCAGCGGTTGCTACTGATGCAAAACCTGTTGTAGCAGTTGCAATAATTGCTGTTGCTATTGCTGTTTTTTTTATATTGGCAAGCATAGCTGTTCCTTACTATTTGCTTTCATTTCACTAATGGATTGAATGTTATCTGTCGCTAAATTGTTTAGTAGATACACACTCTGGTTAAAGGCCTACCTCTTCTTCGTTGCTCCAGATTCATCGTTGATTCTGAGAAGTGGTAAGAGTGGCCTGTAGGCCTTTGGCAGGAGTAAGAAAACACCTTATCGATGAATTAATCAAACTCGTTTCCCGTCAAAAATGTTAAAAACACACAACCCCACGTCATTAACGTCAAAATAGGTTGCTTTGGTGGTTTTTCGTACGCAATTGTTAAAGTGATGTGACTCGCATTTGGTTTTGAGGTTCTTGCAGGTTGTAAGTGGCCACTAACTTTAAAGGCTTTTTATTATAATGCCTTACCCTACGTTGGTATAATTGTAGATCTCGGTCACTTGCCAGTTTTACGTTAAATTTCCCTAGAAAATTAAATCTGCCGTTCTGTTGTGACTCGCTTCTCAAACTGCAACAAAGAGTCAGATAACGGTCAGATATGATTGAGAATAGAACGAAAAGTACTGACGGTTACCAGCACGCACTGTGAGTAATTAGCGTGAATTTCCCCTTGTTTAAAGGCGTAAAAAAAGTGCGTTGCAAGCGTTGGGATTCTACTTTTTGTGATTATTAGGCGTACAAAAAAGCCCACGCTAGGTGGGCTCCATTATTCAAAGTATCGTGATGTTGGTTCAGGGATTAACTGGTCAGTAGTTTCTGAAGTTTATCTCTTAGCATCTCAATATGGGTTCTTTCTGGCGTCTGTTCTTTACAGTGTTCCAGTATGAATTCGATTGAGCTCAGTACCGTTCGCCAGCGAGGGGTTTTCGGTAGGGTTTCTACGCGTAGGTATTTGTCTAGCGTTCGAGTTTGCAGCGTACTGCGGTCTAAGTAGACGCGCCACAAGCCACTCTTCTCGGCGAAAGCGAACTTGGTTTCACCAGTCACCGATTCCCAGTAGATGATGGCATTAGTCATCGCATCGACCAGTACCTCGCGCATTAACTCTTGCTTGTTTTTACCTTCACCGGTTGCCTTGTCAGCAAGACGAGTAAATTCTCCGCCAAGCTCCTTCAACTGTTGCAACTTATCTTTGTCGCCTTCAAAGGCATAACTAGAGAGAGCTTCAACCGCCGTTTCAAGGTTATTGATTCGGTTTGAGTTAACACCACCACCTACATTGAAGATATACATGGTGTCGAGCCCTGAGCCTTCAGGCAGCTTAAGGATGTCACTTGGTATGCGCTGACGTGTATCGTCTATATAGATATCAATATCACCGCAGTAGTGGGCTTGTTCTACCTTAAGGTATTTAGGTGCAATGATCTCGTCGGCCATTGAGCGTTTAAGTTGTTCTTGTCCGCGTCTGAATAGCTTCGCCGCAGCTTCGTTAGCAAAGCGAATACGTTGGTCGTCACGAATACAGATGATGGCTTCAGGTGCCGATTCTAGTTGCTCTAATAAGCGGCCTTGAGTTTCTAACAAGTTAGCCTCAACCATCGCTCTATGTTTGAGCTCGAGTTGCAGTTGGTCGTTTTCAAGGCGTCTTTGTTCAGCTTTGCTTGCTGATAGATGTGCTGTAATTCGAGCCGCTAGTTCTTGTTTGTTGAACGGTTTAGACAAGTAGTCATTGGCGCCAGCTTCGAAACCTCGAACACGGTCTTCTGCTTGGTTGAGTGCCGTTAGCATGATGATTGGCAACTGAGCATGATCGTATTGCTTACGCAGTGCTTCACAAACCTGATAGCCGCTCATTCCTGGCATCATGATGTCGAGTAGAAGCAGCTCTGGCTTCTCTTTCTCAATCAGTTCAATGGTTTCAGGGCCATCACATGCAGTACGTACTCGATAACCTTCTAACTTCAAGAAGCTGTCTAATACTCGCAGGTTAACCGGCTCATCATCGGCGATAACCAATAACGGGCCATCTGGGTTTTCACTGATAACACTATTTTCTTGTTGGCTGTTATCAATTAAATCAGGCGCTTGGAAGTGCGAGTAGTGACCTGATTCGTTGTAACTGTCTAACTCATCTTGAGTAGCTAGGGGCAGGGTAAAGCTAAACGTAGTGCCGAGCATTGGTTGGCTACTAACGTACAGTGAACCGCCCATTAGCTCGATCAACTGACGACTGATTGATAATCCAAGCCCTGCACCTTGGCGGTAGTTACTCGCATCTTGGCCTGCTTGAATCAATGGCTCAAAGATGTGCTCAAGGTACTCGGCCGGTATACCTTGGCCAGTATCGACAACTTGTACACGAATGTTGTCATCGATAACGCTGGCAGAGATAACAATTTTACCTTCTGAGGTGTACTTGATGGCATTGCCGACCAAGTTATACATCACTTGCTCAAGTCGTTGAGGATCCGATGAAACCAGACCTAAATCACTTGGGACTTGGTTAATAATACGGATTGGCTTATTGCCCAATAGGTGATGAGACAACTCTAGGACCAAGCTGGTGGCTGCCGACAAATCAACGGCTGATTTCTTAATATCTAAGCTGCCATAGCGCATCTTGTGATAATCAAGCAGATCATCAACCAAGGTCGCCAATCTCTGACCGCTATTGATGATGATATCCAACTGATATTTCTGATTAGCAGGAATAGGGCCGTTAGCTCCAGATATCAACGCTTCAGCGATACCCACCATGCCATGCAGTGGTGTTCTCAATTCATGTGAAGTAGTCGCTAAGAACTCATCTTTGAGTTTATTTGCCAGTTGTAACTCTTCGTTTTGCTTTTGAATGGTCTTAAGGTTGTCCTCAAGCTCATCGTTTTGGCTTTTGATGAGCTGCATTTTTTCACGAATAGATCGCTGCATTCTTTCGAAGCTCACCGCGAGTCGGCCTATCTCATCTTTGCGCTCGGTATTGATCATGGTTTCATCGAGATCACCCGCCGATACTTTTTCGGCAGCCCACGTCAGTTTAAGCAGTGGGGATGTGATGAAGTTAGACAGATAGTGCGATGCAACGACTACCAGAATGATCGCCGTTAGCATCACGATCACGAAGATCTTTTCTAACTGATGAATACGGGCAAACGCCTCTTTCTCTGGCAGCTCTACGACAAGAGCCCATGTTGCGTATTTCAGTTCAATTGGCGTATATGCCGCGATGATCGCTTGATCTAGGGTGTTGTCGAAGGTGCCAACCGCTGTTTCGCCAGCCAATGCTTTATCGACAACATCAAGGCTCAAGTTGATAGATTCTTGTGAATGAGCAAGGCTACGCGGCAGGTGATCATCACCTACAAGCAGCGTTTGAATATTCGAACTCTTGTTGAGATCCGCAATCAACTTAGTAATGCCGTTGATTGGTAGCCTAAACATCGCGTAACTGTGTAGGTAGCCTTGTTGAACGATAGGTGCGCCTAGCCATGCGGTCTGTTTGCCATTCTCGTCTTTAAAGTCAGAAACGATAACCGGCGTGTAATCTTCGTTAGATTTGCGTCGGTCGGTTACGTCTTTGGCTAGTCGTTGAAAGGTAATACCTAGGTTGGAGTCCTTGTATTTTCCTGTCAGCAGATTGGTGCCGTAATCGTCATTTTTAAAGACGGAATAAGCGACGTTACCGTTGATATCAACTAAGAGAATATCGTCAAAATCAGAGCGTTTAAGCAGTTCTAGGTAAGCATTATGGTAGCGCTTGTGGAGCAGGCGATAACGCTCGCTGCCAATAAAGCTGCTGGATTCAGGGAGGATCGACGTTTTGATTTGATCGCCAGAGCCTTGAATATAGCGCTGCTGTGCATTACTGCGTGCCTCGTCAATATCTAACCCCAATCGTTGAAATGCATTGATCAAACCATAAAATCGCCCGCCACTGGCATTGGCCAATTCTGAGCGAACAAAGCCCATCACTTGGGATTCTTGAGCTTGTAGGTAATCGACAATTTGCTGCTGCTTAGTATCACGAACCGAAACAAGGTGTGAGGTGCTTTGTTCCTGGAGATCCTGACTGTGCGATTGGAGGAAAAATATCGCGATAAGTGTCACAGGGGTAATACTGAGGACAAGAAATGCCAGCATTAGGGTATTTTGAAGGCGCTTAAACTTCTGCTTACGATAGAATCTAAACATAAATTGGGTACTACTTTCCTTTGATGTACTGCTAAAAGGGGCGAAAACAAGTACAGAGAATAGAATTAACGGGTTCCAATTTAACGAAATTAACGAGTTTTTTTACTTTGACAAGTAAGTGGTATTTAAAGCGTGTGCAAAAGCTCATTTTTATAGAGTTTTGACAAAAATATGAACAGACAGCGCAGATAATGACCCTGCGCTGTGCTAGAGAGGTTATTTGTTTGCGTGATAGATCGCGAATTTAGTGGTCTTATTTAGAGTCGCGCATTTTCCAAACGCTTGTTCAATAATTGGAATGTATTTTAAGAAACTATTCGCAACAATAATCATCTCACCAGAACGCTTCAAATGCTTAGGAGCCTGAGAAAGTAAGGTCTCAGTCGCGCTGTAGCTAGTGTCTAAACCTGAATGGAATGGTGGGTTACTGATGATGAACTGATAGTCTTCTGCAGTATCAGAATAGACATCGGATGCGAAGACTTTACCCGTTAAACCATTCGCTTCTAGCGTTGCTTGGCTTGATGCCACGGCAAATGCACTGATGTCGCACATTTCTAGCTCGATATCTGGGTTACGAGATGCCATCACCGCGCCCAATACGCCTGCACCACAGCCAAAATCCAGTACCTTGCCTTTTAGTTTTGGCAGAGTATCCAACAGAAGTTGGCTACCGACATCGAATTGACCGTGACTGAAGACGCCAGGAAGGCTTTTTACCGTAAGTGATTGCTCACCAATGTTAACCGTGTAGGTCTTAAACCAGTCTTGCAGGTTGAACGCTTGTGGTTGCTCGAAGCATTGACCCCAGTAGAAAGAGCAACGACGCGCTGAATCGTATTTAACAACTTTGCCGTAAGGAGCAAACATCTTCTCGATGCTTTTCACGCCTGAACGGTTTTCACCAACCACGACGATCTCGGTATCTTTGCCTAGCTTGGCAAATAGCATCGCCAACAAAAATTCCGCTTCCGCTTTGGCTTTTGGCCAGTACAACATCACTAAGTCGGCTTTAGTCTCTTCGGTAAACTCCGCACCATAAAAACGTTGGATGGTGTTGTAGCCTTCTAATTGACGGTAGTAGCTGTAATTAGAAGTAAACACAGAGACAGATTCACAATGCTTCGCTAACTCAACAGGGAACAAGTCTTCTGCCTCACCGGCAACTAAAACATGTTTGCCTTCAAAGTAGGCGAGTTGGCGTTGAGCAATCTGGCTTGGTGCAATATAAGCTGACATAGGACACTCTGTTGAATCGTTAGCAAAAAATGAGGGCGGATTTTCGCATAATCCGCCCAAAGCTTGAAGTGTTTAATACGGGTTCGCCAATCAAGTTGACATCAAGTTTGTTAACTCTTGTCTTGCTGGTTTAAAAAGTCCTTAAACTCTTCATCGTAGATGTTGAATAGGACAATGGTAATCGCAAAAATCAATGGTCCGTAGATAAGACCAATTAGGCCAAACAGTTGAATACCACCCAATAGTGAGAAGAAGATCATCAGGGTATTCATGCCTGCACTGCCTTGCATTAGCAGCGGACGCAGAAGGTTATCAATTGAACCAACAATCGCTACACAGTAAACCGTTAGGAAAATCGCCCACGTGGTATCACCAGTTAGGAACAAGTAGGTTGCTGCTGGAATCCAGATTAATGCGGTACCCACAACTGGGATGAAAGAGGCAAAGCCCATCATAGTACCCCAAAATAGACCTGGGAAACCGGCAATCCACATACCTAAACCGCCGGCAAAACCTTGCGCTATTGCGGTTAAGAATGAGCCCATTACTGCTGATTTAGATACTTGTTCTATCTCTGTTAGAAGTTTGTCTTCTTGGCTACGAGACAGCGGCAGAATATGACGAACCACACTGATGATTTTGTCATGATCTCTTAATAAGAAGAACAAAACGAACAGCATCAAGAAGAAATCCATCAAGAAATTGGTTGCGTCACCTAAGATTTTGGCACTGATACCAACTAGCTTAGAACCAAAGCTGGTCGCAAACTCACCGACTTTTTGTGCGATGGCTTGGGGCTCAATGTTGTCGAAAGGCAGGTAGTTATTCACAAATGACAGCGCTTTGACCACTAACGGATGAGCAAACAGAGTCTGAATGCCACCGTGGGTCACCCATTGGTAAGTATTCTGAGAGAACAGAGAACCTTGCTGAACAATTGCTGCGAATACTGCCAATAAAGGGATAACAATAATGAAGGTCAGTATGATACAAGACAGCAGAGAGACGATGTTTTCTTTATTCGGGAGCTTTTTTTCAAGCCACTCATGGATTGGGAACATCAATAGTGAAATGATAAAGGCCATCACGATAGAGTTAACGTATGGCTCGATAAGCAAGTAACAAGCATAAGCCGCCGCGAGTAGGGCAATGATGATCACCCAGTGGCTGGAATTGATTTTGAGTTTTTCTGACACGGTAATGGTCTCTATATTTGCGTTCTGAGTTTATAATGGCTGCAAAACAGAGAGTTAGCAATGAGGAGTTTTGATAATGGGATGCTGTAATAAAGATAAGAAATGCCAAGACGAAGAACAGCAAACAAAAAAAGAGATCCCTTGGTTCAGAATGTTCCTTGGTACCTTGATGTTGTTGGTTTTCCTTTTCTGGGAACGTTAATGCTTTTGGTTCAGCTTTAGCCTTAGTCGACGGCTAAATAAGCTGTCATATTTGTGGCTGGTGAGCGCGATATATAAAAAAGGGCTGCATTTAATGCAGCCCTAAATTCAATCGGTTAGCGACTTATTAAGTGCTTTCGATTATTTGCTTTCAGCAGCAATGATCGCAAGAGAGCGGTCAGCAGCTTCTAGTGTTGCATCAAGTTCTTTTGAACCATGAGCAAGAGAAGTAAAGCTTGCTTCGAATGCTGAAGGTGCAAGGTAAACACCGTGATCTAACATTAGGTGGAAGAAGCGCTTGAAGCGTTCTACATCACACTTAGTTACATCTTCGTAGCACGTCACAGTTTCTTGATCTGTGAAGAAGAAACCAAACATACCGCCAACTTGATGAACTAGCATCGGGATGCCGTGCTTGTCAGCAAGTTGCTTGAAGCCTTTTGCCAACTGCTTAGTTTTTGAAGCTAGACGCTTTTCGTTGCCTTCTTCTCGTAGAAGGTTCAAACATGCGTAGCCAGCAGCCATTGCCACAGGGTTACCTGAAAGCGTACCCGCTTGGTAAACAGGGCCAGTTGGTGCGATGTATTGCATCACGTCTTTACGACCACCGAAAGCACCGACAGGCATGCCGCCGCCAATCACTTTACCAAGACACGTTAGGTCTGGCTTGATGTTGTAGTAAGCCTGAGCACAACCTTCAGCAACGCGGAAACCTGTCATTACTTCATCAAAGATTAGCAATGCACCTTCTTGATCACAGATTTCACGTAGACCTTCGTGGAAGCCTTCTACAGGAGGGATACAGTTCATGTTACCCGCTACTGGCTCAACGATGATACAAGCGATCTCGCCTTTGTTTGCTGCGAAGATTTCACGTACTGAATCTAGATTGTTGAAGGTTGCTGTTAGCGTTAGTTTCGCAAAATCAGCCGGTACGCCTGGAGAGCTTGGTTGACCTAAAGTCAGTGCGCCAGAACCAGCTTTTACAAGTAGGCTGTCTGCGTGGCCGTGGTAGCAGCCTTCAAACTTAAGAATTTTGTCACGACCAGTGAAGCCACGAGCTAGACGAATCGCGCTCATTGTTGCTTCTGTACCTGAGCTCACCATACGTAGCTGTTCCATCGATGGAACCATCTCAGATACAAGTTCAGCCATTTTGATTTCAGTTTCGGTTGGAGCACCGAAGCTAAGGCCGCGTTGAGCTGCTGCAATCACAGCATCACGAATAACAGCGTGGTTGTGACCAAGGATCATTGGACCCCAAGAGCCAACGTAGTCGATATACGCTTTACCATCAGCATCAAAAATAAGTGGGCCGTCAGCGCGTTCAACGAAGATTGGAGAACCACCTACGCCATTGAATGCACGAACTGGAGAGTTTACGCCACCAGGAATAGTTTGCTGTGCTTTTTCGTATAGCTCTGCTGATTTGGTCATTGATATATCCTCTTTTGACTGTCGGACCAATTGGCACGCATTGTACCTATCCACAATCCAAGTAGGAATGCTTTCGCCCAGATAATCACCCGAATCTGGTTGTTTTGTGTGGTTACACGTTTTAATTGTTAGATATTAGCGAGTTTACAGCAGTAAAAGGACCGATCCGGTGGTGAATACTTGAACGTTTCAGTCAGGTATTAGATAATCATCAGAATATAAGAAAATACTCAACAACTATGGTCTCGAATTAGATTTGTATCATGTTGTTTTTGACACAGGTAAGAGAGGTTGTCGTGAGCGAAGTAAATATCCCATTGTCTTTTTCTGATGCAGCAGCTACCCGCGTACAAACGCTAATTGCTGAAGAAGAAAACCCAGAACTAAAACTACGTGTATACATTACAGGTGGTGGTTGTAGTGGCTTCCAATACGGCTTCACATTTGATGAAAAAGTAAATGATGGCGACACTACGATTGTAAACAGCGGTGTAACGCTAGTTGTTGACCCTATGAGCCTACAGTACTTAATGGGCGGCATGGTTGATTACACTGAAGGCCTAGAAGGCGCACGTTTCTTTGTAAACAACCCTAATGCAACAACAACATGTGGTTGTGGCGCATCATTTAGCGTATAGGCTGGCTCGAAAGTTAACTTGAGTTAAAAGTTATCTTGGAAATACTGTAAACGCCGAACTTATGTTCGGCGTTTTTGTTTATAAGAAAATCATTATATAAAACAGAGAGTAAGCTAATCTATTCAATTCGTTTAGCTTATGAAAATATTTACAAATTCGATGTGTAATATTTATCTCATCAGTTTGAATTATAGTAAACGCCATATTTTTTAAATTGTCGATAGCGTCCAACTTCGATCGGTGTTGCTCTGTTAAGGTAACTCTTTGTGCATCAGGATGTTGTACATTACGTTGTGCAATAAAATCGCACACCTAAACCACATGGCACAAAAGGATTTGGTATGTCTACTCACTTTTCTGGCTCATCGCTTTCTCAAAAGTTCACGCAGCCTTGGTTAGTTTCACTTGCTCTTGTGATTTTATTGTCGATCTGGCTTGGTTTAGGCGTAGGGCAAGCAGAAGAGTCACCTGAAAAAAAGGCAACAGAAATTCCGCTGGCTAAGGTTTCCTTTCAAACCTTCACCTCATCACCGACCTTTAAAACGATTGATCTCTATGGAAGAACGGCGCCCGATAGGCATGCTCGTCTAGGTGCAGAAGTCGCGGGTAAGATTGTCAGATTGAATGTTGTTAAGGGGGGGATGGTTAAAGCAGGACAAGCCATTGCCCAGATAGATAAGGGTGATTTAGAGATTCAACTAGAGCGAGCATCTGCGTTATATCGCTTGAAGCAGAAAGAGTTCAAAGCGGCGCAGTCACTGAAGAAAAGAGGACTGCAAGGTGAAATCGCCTACACCACAGCTGAGGCTTCATTAACAGAAGCAAAAGCCATGATGCGCAATGCGGAATTGGCTTTAAAGAATACTGTGATTACTTCGCCTTTTTCGGGTGTGGTTCAAGATTTGATGGTGGAGCTCGGTGATTTCGTTAGTGTTGGCGATCCTGTTGCTGGCGTGATTGACCTCGATCCTTTGGTTATTGAGGCGGATGTCAGTGAGCGTCATATCCAACATTTGCTAGTCAATCAATCTGCTTTGGTTCGTTTGTTAGGGCGAGAAGAAGCGGAAGGCCGTTTACGCTATGTTTCTCGTATCTCTTCTGTTGCTACTAATACCTTCCCAATCGAGATAGAAATCGATAACTCTAAAGGCCTATTACCAGCAGGTGTCAGTGCCGAAGTTAAACTCAACCTAGAAACAAGAGATGCAATAAAGATAACACCGGCGATGCTAGCATTGGATGAGGCGGGTAACCTAGGGGTCAAAACCTTGGTTTCAGTCGATGACTCACCAACGGTGAAGTTTGTAGGCATTCAGCTAGTAAAGGCCGAACAAGATGGAGTGTGGCTCACGGGGCTAGGTCAACGCGTCGATATCATCACAGTAGGCCAAGGGTTTGTGCGTGATGGTGATTCGGTGATTGCTGTTGAGCAAGTCGCTGAACTCTCTAACGTAACCGCAGAGTAGGAGATAACCGATGTATTCAATTATTGATGCAGCCTTGTCTCGTGCTCGAACAATGCTCTCCCTTTTAGCGTTAATCCTTGTAGCCGGTGTCGTCACCTATATCACGATACCTAAGGAATCGAGCCCAGACATTACCATCCCAATTATCTATGTTTCGGTCGGGCACCAAGGGATCTCGCCAACGGATGCAGAACGTTTATTGGTTCGACCTATTGAGCAAGAGCTGAGGTCGATTGAAGGCGTAAAAGAGATGACAGCAACCGCAGCAGAAGGGCATGCCTCTGTTGTGTTGGAGTTTAATGTTGGCGTCGATCTCACCAAAGCAATGGCCGATGTGCGTGACGCGGTTGATCTGGCTAAACCAAAACTACCAGAAGACAGTGACGAACCGACCGTAAATGAGGTGACGCTGGCTTCTGAGCAACCTGTTTTGTCTGTTGTGCTATTCGGTACCGTTCCTGAGCGCACCATAGTGCAAATTGCCCGAGAGCTTGGAGACAAATTAGAAAGCTATCGCCAAATCCTTGAAGTCGATATTGCGGGCGATCGCGCTGACATCGTCGAGATCATTGTCGATCCGTTATTGATGGAGAGCTACAGCTTAGATCAAGCGGATATCTATAATCTGATCGCTCTGAACAATCGAGTGGTGGCCGCAGGTTTTGTTGATACTGGCTACGGACGTTTTTCTGTCAAAGTCCCTTCGGTATTTAACTCCTTAAAAGACGTGCTTGAGTTGCCTATTAAAGTGGATGGCAAGCAGGTGGTCACTTTTGGCGATGTCGCTACGGTTCGCCGAGCGTTTCGAGATCCTGAAAGCTTTGCCCGTTTAGATGGCAAATCCGCGGTTGTCTTGGATATAAAGAAGCGAGCGGGTGAAAACATCATTGAAACCGTTGAGCTAGTCAAGGCAGTAATGGCTGGTGCTCAGCAGCAAGCGGAATGGCCAAATAACCTGTTGGTCAAATACACCTGGGATGAATCTAAAGATGTGAAGATCATGCTTAATGATCTGCAAAACAATATCTTATCCGCCATTATTCTGGTGGTGATCGTTATCATCGCGATTCTTGGTGTGCGTACCGCTTTGTTAGTGGGTATTTCCATTCCAGGCTCATTCCTAACCGGGTTATTGGTTCTTTCGGTGTTTGGCTTAACCGTCAACATCGTAGTGCTGTTCTCTCTGATTATGGCGGTGGGGATGCTAGTAGACGGTGCGATTGTGGTGACCGAATTTGCAGACAGGCGAATGCAAGAGGGTGAAGGGCGCAAAGCCGCTTACCGAGATGCAGCGAAACGGATGGCGTGGCCAATAACCGCATCGACTGCCACAACCTTAGCCGCATTTGCTCCGTTACTGTTTTGGCCTGATGTGACGGGCGAATTTATGAAGTTCTTACCACTAACTCTGATCGCGACTTTAACTGCATCATTGATCATGGCGTTGTTGTTTGTGCCCGTGCTGGGCGGTTTGATTGGCAAACCTCAATACGTATCGTCTAAAAGCCAAGCTCGAATGGTCGCACTGCATAATGGTGACTTTTCACAGGCTACTGGTTTAACCAAGGCTTACTACCACACGCTTTCTTTAGCGATTAAACACCCCTTTAAGATTTTGTTCAGTGCGGCACTGCTCGCGGTTGCAGTTGGTTTTACTTATTCAAAAGCGGGTCTAGGTGCAGAGTTCTTCCCAGAAGTTGATCCGCCATTCTTTAATGTCAAAGTTCGCTCGCATGGGGATCTGTCTATCCAAGAAAAGGATGACATCATGCGTGATATTGAACTGATGATGCTCAATCATGATGAGTTCGATACCGTTTACACGCGTACTGGTGGTGACGACCAGATTGGTTTGATCTCAATTACGCCTGTTGACTGGCAATATCGACGCAGCGTTAAGGCGATTATTGATGAGTTGAAGGTACAAACCGATCAATACGCTGGTGTCGAGATTGAATACAAGTTCCCTGATGCTGGGCCTCCGGTTGAAAATGACTTAGTGATTGAGCTGTCGGCAAGAACTCCAGAGCAGCTCAATCAGGCTGCAAAAATTGTGAGAGGTTGGGCTGATGGAAATAAAGCACTGACCAATATCAGCGATACTGCGAGTAACGATGGCATCGATTGGAAGGTGGATATTCGCCGCGACGATGCTGCGCGCTTTGCAGCTGATGCGACCTTAGTGGGTAATACCGTTCAATTCGTGACTAATGGTCTCAAGATTGGTGATTATCTGCCCGATGACTCTTCAGAAGAGGTCGATATCTTGGTGCGCTACCCTAATGATAAGCGTGATATCGGGCGCTTCGACCAGCTTAGGGTGAAAACGCCAGCAGGTTTAGTACCTATTACTAATTTCGCTCAGATCGTTCCCGACCATAAGCAAGACACCATTAAACGCCTTGATGGCAAGCGTGTGGTGAACATCATGGCGGATATGGAAGAAGGGTATAACCTTGCTCTCGAACTACCAAAGATTGAACAAGCATTGAGTGAGCTAGGGCTGCCGAGTAGCGTGGAATTTCGCATCCGTGGTCAAAACGAAGAACAAGAAAACTCGTCAGCCTTTTTACAAAGTGCTTTCTTGGTTGCTTTGGCGGTAATGGCTTTGATTCTGATTACTCAGTTCAATAGCTTCTATCAAGCGTTTTTGATTCTGAGTGCTGTATTGTTTTCGACCGTTGGCGTGTTCGTTGGCTTACTGATCTTCCAACGTCCGTTTGGCATTGTGATGTCGGGAATTGGGGTAATAGCGCTCGCCGGCATAGTCGTGAACAACAACATCGTGTTGATTGATACTTATAATCAGCTCATCAAAAGAGGCTTGGACAAGCGAGATGCGATTCTAAGAACCGGTGTTCAGCGTTTAAGGCCAGTAATGCTCACGACGGTTACGACTATCTTAGGTTTAATGCCGATGGTGTTAGAGATGAACATCGACCTGATTAATCAAAAGATAGAGTTTGGCGCGCCAAGTACACAATGGTGGTCACAGCTTGCGACCGCTATTGCTGGTGGTTTGGCGTTTGCCACGGTGCTGACTTTAGTATTAACCCCTTGTTTGTTAATGCTTGGACGGAACAACAAACCTGAAAAACAGTAGCTAGTTGTGGTATGTGAGCATAAAAAAGAGCGCCTTGATGGGCGCTCTTTGCATTTTTCTATTTTGCAGTGAAGCTACAAACGCCTAGTTAGTCGCTAGTAACTGACCGTATCGCTCAAGGTTTCTTAATCGAATCTCTGAGTTGGCAATAAAGGTTGCTTTTGCTTTACCAGTTAACGACTTGGATTGAGGCAATTTCACGGTACGCGCATTTTTATGTACGCCATTAACCAAGAATTCATAATGTAAGTGCGGGCCAGTCACACGGCCTGTACCGCCCAAAGTACCAATGGTTTGGCCTTGTTTTACGCGCTGACCGGTTTTCACCATACGTCGCTTCATGTGCAGGTACTTGGTGATGTAGGTGTTGCTGTGGCGGATGAACACGTAGTTACCATTGAATTGGTTGTAACCTGACTTCTGAACAATACCGTCACCGGCTGCCCAGATAGGCGTGCCAACAGGGGCTGCGTAGTCAGTACCGCGGTGAGCTCGAATCTTACCGGTTACTGGGTGTCTCCTGGTAGGGTTAAAGTTCGATGTTACGCGACGAAAATCAATTGGTGAGCGCAAGAACGCTTTCTTCATTGCTCGACCATTTTCATCGAAGTAGTTGCCGCTTTTATCATCCAATACCGCGGTAAATGAATCGCCTTGGTTTTTGAACACGGCTGCCATGATCTTACCGCGACCAACTACTTCACCTTCAACCACTTTCTCTTGGTATAAGATTTTGAAGCTGTCGTTCTTACGAATATCTAACGCAAAGTCGATATCCCAACCGAAGATGCCGGCCAGTTCCATAATTTGGTTTGCGGTTAAACCTGCGCTGACGCCAGCGTTCCAGAAGTTAGAGGTGATGTTGGCTTCGGCATAATTGTATTGGTATACCACTTCTTTTTTGTCGAAACTTGATGAGAAAGAATCGCCAGATTTAGTGATCTTGAAGCTTTCAAACGCACTAAGTTGTCGTTTTAACTGAATAAGGTCGTTGTTTTCATCAAAGCCGAACTGCAAGACATCACCAGGTCTTAGGTTAGACAGCTGCTTCTTAATATCATTATTGGTATTGAGTAGCGTGATCAGCAGACGGTATGAGAGGCCAATACGTTCAAATAAAACAGAGGTGCTTTCGCCAGAGCGAACGGTGTATTTCTCCCAATTGAGCACTGCCGTCGGTGGAGCGTCACTTGAGCTAATAAGTGCAGAGGCATTGATAGTCAGTGGGTAATGTTTTCCCACAACTAAAGCGCCCGAATCGTCACGCAAACTGTTGACGTCGGGGAGTAAGAAAATCGCGACGAAAATTATGGCACTAAAAAATGCGATAAAAGCCCGGTGCAAAATAGGAAGGCGTGCAAAAATAGACAACATGTTCCGGTTCGTTCTGTAAATATTATGAAAATCGACGACGGAATAGTGTAACTGGTTTCAAAATACATCGCTATTCAAGTAAGATGTCTAATTAATGTATTTTTGCCAAATCTGTGGGAGTGAACAAGAATGGCGAGTATTGAAGCTGCACTAGCCGAGATCAAACGTGGCGTAGAAGAACTGATTCCAGAAGACGAACTGATTGCAAAACTAAAAGAAGGTCGTCCTTTACGCATTAAGCTGGGTGCCGATCCAACAGCTCCAGATATCCACCTAGGCCATACGGTTATCTTTAACAAGCTTCGTGCTTTCCAAGAGCTTGGTCATGAAGTGACATTCCTTATCGGTGATTTCACTGCTATGGTTGGTGACCCATCAGGTAAAAACTCAACACGTCCACCGCTAAGCCGCGAAGACGTATTGAAGAATGCTGAAACTTACAAAGAGCAAGTATTCAAGATTCTAGATCCTGCGAAGACGCAAATTCGTTTCAACTCTGAATGGCTATCTGAGCTTGGCGCTGAAGGCATGATTCGTCTTGCTTCTAACCAAACTGTTGCTCGTATGCTTGAGCGTGATGACTTCAAAAAGCGTTACGCTGGTGGTCAACCGATCGCAATCCACGAATTCATGTACCCACTTCTACAAGGTCACGACTCTGTTGCACTAGAGAGCGACGTTGAGCTTGGCGGTACTGACCAGAAGTTTAACCTTCTAATGGGTCGTGAACTGCAAAAAGCGGCAGGTCAAAAACCACAAGCGGTACTGATGATGCCACTACTTGTTGGTCTAGACGGTGTTAAGAAGATGTCTAAGTCTGCGCATAACTATATCGGTATCAGCGAAGCACCAAGCGAGATGTTTGGTAAGATCATGTCTATCTCTGACGATCTAATGTGGAGCTACTACGAGCTACTGTCTTTCCGTCCACTTGAAGAAGTGGCAGAGCTGAAAGCTGGTGTTGAAGCGGGTAAAAACCCACGTGACGTTAAAGTACTTCTGGCTAAAGAGATCATTGCTCGTTTCCACAGTGAAGCAGATGCTGATGCAGCAGAGCAAGAGTTCGTTAACCGCTTTGCTAAAAACCAAGTGCCAGATGATATGCCTGAGTTCGAATTCGAAGCGGGTCTACCAATTGCTAACGTTCTAAAAGAAGCGGGTCTTGTAAACTCGACTTCTGATGCGATGCGTATGATCAAGCAAGGCGCTGCTAAGCTTGAAGGCGAGAAGATTGAAGACAGCAAATTCGTGCCTGAAGCAGGTACTGCCGTTTACCAAGTAGGTAAGCGTAAGTTTGCTCGTATTACTATTAAGTAATATTAAATCTCAATGATTTAACGAAAAGGCATCTACGGATGCCTTTTTTATTGACCCCTATTTATTGACAGGAATTTGACGAAGTTTTTGAACGGCTATTGCTACACTATGCGCGCTGTCATATTGACAGTAATTCTGGAGATTTTTATGAACAATACCGACCATCCTCCTAGTTTGAATGGAGAAGAATAACCCGTCTCGGTATTGATCTATTGTCCTGCCGTTCGGGTAGGGTATCTTTGTTTTTCCCCCTCATTCTTTTCCACACACTAGATTCTAACAAGTAGACACACCAGTAGCTTTCAGCTCTTGGTGCGCATAAATCCATAAATCTATAAATCTATAAACTTATGCTATTTGTTTTGATGGTCGTTACCTTTGCCAATCGGGAGATTCGCCATGACGGTAATGAACAACACTTTTTTATCTATTGAAGCTCTGTACTCAGAGCAAGACATCCAAGCTGTATCGAATGCATTTCAGCAATACGGGCGTGAGCAGCAAGTTAGGCTTCTCAACTGTATGCCGCTTGAAGATGCAGTACTTGTATTAGGGCAATGCTCTCTAAGTACGATTCAAGCTCTACTTAGTGAGTTAGAGGAGCAAGGCTTTGAAAAGCGTTCGCGACATCTAGCTCACCAACTAGGGCTAATCTATTCAGAGGTTGAGCCTCAACAGGGGTACCTTTCTACAGGTGTATTAAGCCATGTTAGACAGCGTATCGGTTGGATTATTGCGCTGGCACTGCTAGGTATCGTTTCTGGTCTTATCATCGCTCAGTACGAAGATATCCTAAGCCAGTTGGTACTGCTGGCTATCTATATGCCAGTTATCGCTGCAGCGGGAGGTAACACGGGAACACAAGCCGCTACTTTGGTGATTAGAGCCTTAGCCACTGGTGAATTGAAAAAACGTCAGTGGGCCAATGTTCTATGGAAAGAGTTTAGAGTGGCTATTTGTTTAGCACTGGCGATTGCCGCGGTAATGATTGGACGTATCTTGCTGTTCAGTGAAAACCAGTCTACTGGTGGTTACGACATTAACATGATTGCCTTTGCTATCGCTGTTGCTCTGTTTATTCAGGTGACAATATCGACGGTTCTTGGCGGCGGGTTGCCTATCGTGGCTCGTTTGTTCAAGTTGGACCCTGCAGTGCTAGTGAGCCCAGTGCTTGCTTCCATAGTTGATATCTCAGGAATGTGGATCTACTTCACCGTGGTTAACTCATTCCTCGGTATCGCTTAGCTCCTATAAAAATAGGCACCTATAAAAATAGCTAAATACATCTGAGAAACAAAAATGGCGCTGCAGATTGAAGGTCTTCAGCGCCATTTTTATTGTTTGAGTAGAAGTTTACACAGAGCCAAACATTACTTCGATTTGCTTTGTGTTTGACTGAACTCAACTACATCTTTGTAGAAAGCACGCTCAAACTGGGTGATTGGAGCCTCTACCGGTCTGTCTGGATCTTGCTCTTCAGGGAAGTAATCACGAATAAACTGCACAAACAAAGAGTTTGGTTTCCCGGACTCATCTAAACCATATCCCGCCATGTTGTACGTTCCGTACAAAGAACCACTTTTGGCTGTGATGTTGCCCTGAATCGGTGCTTTTCTCATGCTTGGACGGTACTTGAGCGTTCCATTTACACCTGATGTAGGCATAGCCTCAATTAGGTTGAGCTGTTGATCGTTTTCCCAGATATAACGAAGCACTTGAGCCATGGTCTGTGACCTCATTCGGTTATTTCTAGATAGCCCTGAACCATCGACGAGCTGCGCTTTACTGAGGTCAATATTAGCCTTGGTCAGCAATATCTGCTTTATCGCTTCAGTACCGTTATTGAAACTGCCTGGTTGAACATAAAATGTGGCTCCTAGCGTTTTAGTTAGATTATCTGCGATAAGGTTATCCGACTTCTTGAGCATGATATCGAGCAGTTCAGGAAGCTTTTCTGAGTTGTGACTAGCGACTAACGTGGTTTTGTCTGCTTTCTCTTTTTTACCAATAATCACATCACCTTTTACTTCTATTTTCAGTTCTTCAAGAAGCGATGCAACAACTTGATAGGTGTAAAGTTCTGGATTTTGAATGGCGAACTTAAGTGGCAGTGGCTTTTTGCGCTCAACCAAGCAACCAGAGAGCTTGTAAGCGTTATCTGGTGTGGTGATGAGTTCCAAGTCGCATTGTGTCGCCTTCTGCCCAGAGCGAGTTACCGTGGCAGCGGTGGTCGTCACGTCTATCGGATAGTGAGCGGGAATATAAACGCGAGTGCTGCCATTACCTTTTGTATAAATAGAGGCTTGTGCGCAGTTGCTGTCTAAGGTCATTGCACTAGAAGGCGCGCTGTAACAAACCCCTAGAATGTCCCAAGGCCAACCCACCGCTCGCTGATAGCCCGTAAAAGTCGAGTTATCTAGGTATAAGTTGCCCTTGATGGTTCTGGATTGAGACTTAGCATACTGAGCTAACAGGCTTTTTAGCTGTTCACGTTGTAGTGTTGGGTCACCGCTAAATGAAATGATCGAATCATTGCCAGAACGAACAATGCTGGTGATGTAATGAAAGTTGTCGCCCAGCTCTAATTTAGCCGCTAAAGCCGTCACCAGTTTTAACGTGCTGGCTGGTGGATAAAAGTCATCGCTATTGGTATTAAGCTCGCTTGAACCATTGCTTAACGATTTGATGATCAAACTCGTACTACTACCATCGGGCAGTGTATCTAGCGGGGCGTATGCGTTAACAGATAAAGCGCTAATGGAAAAACTACATAGCAGTAGTGTGGATAGAAGGCGCATAGAAGATTGTCTTGGATGGCTGATGTTTTCAGTATACAGATATAAAAAACGCCCGCTAGAGAGCGGGCGTTTTGATTCTCAATTAACTAATGAATCATTAGGTAATCAGAATTAGAAGTCGTAACGTAGACCTAGAGCTAGCTCGTCTTCAGCGTCTGCTTTAGATGCAGTACCGTTAACAAGACCAACAGAACCTAGCTTGTCACCTTCAGAGATTAGGTTGAAGTTGTACGAGATGTACGTACGGAAGTTAGGCTTGAAGTAGTAAGTCGCATCGATTGCAACGTTGTCAGCTGAAGTTTCACCGTCAGTTTCTGCGTTGTTGTACGTTAGCGTGAATGCTGTTTTTTCTAGTGTGTATGCTGTTGCGAATTCGTAGCCAGTGTAATCACCGTTCTTCTTCGCTAGCTCACCGTCTGTGAACGTACCAGCAAAGTATAGAGCTTCAGTGCGGTAAGAAGCTGCTAGCATGTATTCGTTTTGCTCGTCTTGATCAGCGTAACCAGCACCTAGCTTAAAGCCAGAGTCGCCGATTGAGTAGATACCAGATAGAGAGTAGCCATCTTCGTTGTTGTCAGTGAAGTCGCCTGCTGCAGTTTCAGAACGGTCAGCGAAACGGTAGCTTGCTTTAACAGCTAGGTCTTGGAATTCACCTTTGTAAGAAAGCATGTTGTCTGTACGGTCAGCAGCTGCAATTTTGTATGCCGCTGAGTTACCGTGGTAAGACATGATATCCGTGAAGTCTGTGATTACGCCTAGCGCACCGTCGTTTTTACCGTAAGTAACTTCACCGAATGTACCGCCTAGACCTGCGTAAGTGTAACGGTGATCAATAGAGTCGCTGTTAGTTGCGCTGCTATCGTTAGCTTCGTATTCACCTTCGTAGAAACCAACACCGTATAGGCCGTCTTGGATTTCAACTTTACCTAGGAAGTTAAGACGTACACGTGTTTTGTCTTCAGCTTTGCCGTCTTTTAGAGATAGACGAGCTTCAGCACGACCACCGATCTCTAGAGAAGTGCCGTTAGAGCTGTATACAGAAGTGCCGTCGATACCACCAGCTTGTTTACCGTCCGCTGCTACTGCGTTAGTAGCAAGAGCTGCAGCAGATACAGCAAGCGCGATCATAGTCTTGTTCATGTTATTATTTCCTAATTACTGTCCATAGAAGTTTTATCAAGGATTTGAACCCTTTTGTGTATTGCCTGTATTAATCAGGCTTCATAACCATGATTAGAACAGAAGTCTGAAAAATGCCAGTGCAATCCATGGGTTACTTTTTACCTCTAAAGTTCCATAGTCAGTTAGTAAAATGATATAAAACTAAAAAATGAACACTGTTTTATTATATTTGTTGTTATTTAAGTTGTTGTTTTAAAGTGTCTTTTATAAAAGTGTGATCTGCGTTTATTTTGTTTGTTTTTTGTTTTTTTAGGTATTTATTTGCTGTCTTATTGATTAGGTCGTTATTATTCATTTTTGTGATGTCTGTAATTTAGACCTAGATACAGCTTTTATAACGCAAAGTGGAATAAAGATGATTTAGCCATAAAGTTTGTTTACACTAAGCCAAATCGTTTTGTTTCTACTACCCAATAAATACGTTGGGTGTATTTATGTTCGCCAAAGAAAGTTTTGGCATAGAGGTAAAAAATGGAAAAGGTTCCAATGACAGTACGTGGCGCTCAGCAGCTACGTGATGAATTAGATCGCCTACTTAAGCTACGCCCTGTTATCTCAGCAGCTATTGGTGAAGCACGTGAACTAGGTGACTTAAAAGAGAATGCTGAATACCACGCCGCTCGTGAAGAGCAAGGTATCTGTGAAGCTCAAATCCGTGATATCGAATACAAGCTATCTCTAGCTCAGATCATCGATGTAACCCAAATGGAAAACACGGGTAAGATTATCTTTGGTACAACAGTCACTCTGATTGATGTTGATACAGACGAAGAGTACCGTTACCAAATCGTTTCTGAAGACGAAGCCGATATCAAAACTGGCCGTATCTCAGTGAAGTCACCAATTGCTCGTGGTCTTATCGGCAAGATGGAAGGCGACGAAGTGATGATTTCGACTCCTGGCGGTGATAAAGATTACGAAATTGACAAAGTAGAATATATCTAATTGAATTTTCTTTGTTTCTGATAAGTAAAAAGGTCGCTAAATGCGACCTTTTTCGTTTCTCACGCTACACTAAAAGATAAGCGCACTGGCTATCCCTTTGTGAAGCTAGCTTATTATATGGCTAACTTATTTACGTGGAATCTCGATTTTACGTGCTTCTGACTGACGGAACAGTACTAGAACTTTACCGATAGTCTGTACTTTCTCAGCTTTAGTTTCACGTACAATTGCATCGATAATCAGCTGCTTAGTTTCACGGTCTTCTGATGCAACTTTAATTTTGATCAGTTCGTGGTGATCTAGAGCTAATTCGATTTCCGCTAGAACAGCTTCAGTAAGTCCATTTGCGCCCATTAGCACTACAGGTTTTAAACTGTGAGCTAGGCCCTTTAGATGCTGCTTTTGTTTGGTACTTAGGTTCATTACGCGGCCAATTTTCTTTACTATTAGGGTTGAAAAAACCTATTTTAACGCCATCTAATGCTGAAGACTATAATTTATTCGGCAATTAGTACTTTCCTCCACTTTAGGTATCCAATGAGCAAACAGAAACACTCGGCCAGTTCAGGCCGTTGGTTGAAGGAACACTTCGACGACAAGTACGCAAACGAAGCAAGAAAGAAAGGCTATCGCTCACGTGCTTATTTCAAAATGGAAGAGATTCAAACGAAAGATAAATTGCTGTCTCCTGGGATGACCATTGTGGATTTGGGTGCAGCACCTGGCGGTTGGTCTCAATATGCTGCTAAGATTGTTGGAGACAACGGACAAATCATTGCGTGTGACTTGTTACCAATGGATCCGATTGCTGGTGTTAGCTTTTTACAAGGCGATTTCCGCGAAGAAGCTGTGCTAGATGCCTTGTTGGAACGTATACAACCAAACATGGTTGATGTCGTGATGTCAGATATGGCACCTAATATAGCAGGCAACAATTCTGTGGATCAGCCAAGAGCTATGTATTTAGTTGAATTAGCTTTGGATATGTGTCGACAAGTTCTAGCTACCAATGGTAGTTTTGTTGTAAAAGTATTCCAAGGCGAAGGGTTTGACCAATACGTTAAGGACGTCCGCGAGATGTTTAAAACAGTAAAAGTTAGAAAACCCGACTCTTCTCGAGCTCGATCTCGTGAAGTGTTTATCGTAGCCACTGGTTACAAAGGTTAACGATTCTCTTCCAAGAGTGAGAGTTAACAACATGGCTACAGGTTACAAACTGTAGTACCCTACCTTTAATTACAATTAGTTATCGAGAGGCTTACACCTTGAGTGACATGGCAAAAAATTTAATTCTGTGGCTTGTTATCGCGGTAGTGTTGATGTCGGTATTCCAGAGCTTCGGCCCTGGGGAAAGTAACGGCAGAGCAGTAGATTACACCACGTTTGTACAGGAAGTTGGCCAAGGCCAGATTCAAGACGCACAGTTCAATAACAGCGAAATCACTTTCACACGTCGTGGTGGTGGTTCTAAGTATGTAACTTACATGCCTGTTTATGATCAAAAGCTACTTGATGACTTAATTAATCAAAACGTAAAAGTTCAGGGTACACCACCTGAAGAGCAGAGCCTGCTTGGCACTATCTTCATCTCATGGTTCCCAATGATCTTACTGATTGGTGTATGGATTTTCTTCATGCGTCAAATGCAAGGCGGCGGCGGCGGTAAAGGCGCGATGTCTTTCGGTAAGAGTAAAGCTCGAATGATGAGCGAAGAACAAATCAAAACCATGTTTGCTGATGTTGCTGGTTGTGACGAAGCAAAAGAAGACGTGAAAGAGCTTGTGGACTACCTTCGTGACCCAAGCCGCTTCCAAAAGCTAGGTGGTAAGATCCCGACAGGTATCCTGTTGGTTGGTCCTCCTGGTACGGGTAAAACATTGCTTGCAAAAGCGATTGCTGGTGAAGCGAAAGTACCGTTCTTTACTATCTCTGGTTCTGACTTCGTTGAAATGTTTGTTGGTGTTGGTGCATCTCGTGTGCGTGACATGTTCGAACAAGCGAAGAAAGCGGCACCTTGTATCATCTTTATCGATGAAATTGATGCTGTAGGTCGTCAACGTGGCGCTGGTGTTGGTGGTGGTCACGATGAACGTGAACAAACACTGAACCAAATGTTGGTTGAGATGGATGGTTTCGAAGGTAACGAAGGTATTATCGTTATCGCTGCGACTAACCGTCCAGACGTACTAGACCCTGCATTACTTCGTCCTGGTCGTTTTGACCGTCAAGTTGTGGTTGGTCTACCGGATGTACGTGGTCGTGAACAGATTCTTAAAGTACACATGCGTAAAGTGCCACTATCAGGTGATGTTGAACCGTCGCTGATCGCTCGTGGTACTCCAGGCTTCTCTGGTGCAGATCTTGCGAACCTTGTGAACGAAGCGGCGCTATTTGCTGCTCGTGGTAACAAGCGCAATGTATCTATGGTTGAGTTTGAACTTGCGAAAGACAAAATTATGATGGGTGCAGAGCGCCGTTCAATGGTTATGTCTGAAGAAGTGAAAGAGTCAACGGCTTACCACGAAGCGGGTCACGCAATTGTTGGTCGTTTGGTACCAGAACACGATCCTGTGTACAAAGTATCAATCATTCCACGTGGTCGTGCGCTTGGTGTAACTATGTACTTGCCAGAGCAAGATCGTGTGAGCATGTCTCGCCAACATCTAGAGTCTATGATTTCTAGCCTGTACGGTGGTCGTCTTGCTGAAGAACTTATTTACGGTAAAGACAAAGTGTCAACTGGTGCGTCTAACGATATCGAACGTGCAACTGATATTGCTCGTAAGATGGTTACGCAGTGGGGCTTCTCTGAGAAATTGGGTCCTCTTCTTTACGCAGAAGAGGAAGGTGAAGTTTTCCTAGGTCGCGGCATGAGCCAAGCTAAGCACGTTTCTGATGACACGACTAAGCTTATCGATGAAGAGATTCGTATCCTTATCGACCGTAACTACGATAGAGCTAAGAAGATTCTTGAAGATAACATGGATATCATGCATTCGATGAAAGACGCTCTAATGAAGTTCGAAACGATCGATGCAGGTCAAATTGATGACTTGATGGAGCGTAAGCAAGAGATTCGTGATCCAGCTGGTTGGGGTGATCAGGTAAAAGCTGAACCTACAAAGGAAGAAGCAAAACCTGAAGCTAAGGCGGAAGAAGCTAAAGCGGAACCTAAAGCTGAAGAGTCAAAAGTTGAAGAAGTTAAATCTGAATCAGATGATGCTCAAAACAAAGATTCTTAATCGCTAAACTGTCAATTAAAACCCTGAGTACGCTCAGGGTTTTTCTGTTTATAGCCTATGGTGTTTTTCCCTTTAAGATCGGCCTTCCATGATATTAAAAGCAAATAATAAAACTCTCGTGTTAGATCGCCCACATGTGATGGGTATCCTCAATGTTACGCCTGACTCTTTCTCTGATGGCGGAAAATTCAATTCATTAGATAGTGCTCTACTGCAAGCAGAGCGAATGATTCAAGCTGGTGTTAGCATTATTGACATTGGTGGTGAGTCAACTCGCCCGGGAGCACCTGATGTACCTTTAGAAGAAGAGCTCGCTCGCGTTATTCCTGCCATTAAAGCAATTCGCGCTAAGTTTGATGTGTGGATCTCCATTGATACCAGTAAAGCTGAAGTGATGCGCCAAGCCGTTGAAGCGGGGGCTGATTTGATCAATGATGTGCGCGCACTGCAAGAGCCCGGAGCTTTAGAAGCGGCCGCCGATGCTAATGTGCCCGTTTGCCTGATGCACATGAAAGGTCAGCCAAGAACCATGCAAGCTAACCCTAATTACGATGATGTCCTAATGGATGTTGAAGCGTTCTTAAAAGAAAGGGTGGAGGCTTGTGAGGCTGTTGGTATATCAAAAGATCAGCTGATTCTGGATCCTGGTTTTGGTTTTGGTAAAACCATTGAGCATAATTACCACCTATTAGCGCACCTTGAAAAGTTTCATTCGTTAGGCTTACCTGTTTTAGCGGGGATGTCGAGAAAATCGATGATCTTTAAATTGCTAGACAAGGTTCCGGCCGACTGCATGGTCGCAAGCGTCACTTGCGCGACGATTGCCGCGATGAAAGGCGCACAAATTATTCGCGTTCATGATGTCGAGGAGACACTGGAAGCGATGAAAATAATCGAAGTGATGAACAACAATCACTAAATATAATTAAGGAAAATCACTATGTCTGATAAAAGACGTTATTTCGGCACAGATGGTGTGCGTGGCAAAGTAGGCCAGTACCCGATTACACCTGATTTTGTTCTGAAGCTTGGCTGGGCTGCGGGTCGTGTTCTTGCGAAGCAAGGCACAAAGAAAGTCATCATTGGTAAAGATACTCGTATCTCTGGTTACATGCTTGAGTCAGCGCTAGAAGCTGGCCTTGCTGCTGCTGGTCTTCAGGCTACGTTTACTGGCCCAATGCCAACACCTGCTGTGGCTTACCTAACTCAAACCTTCCGCGCTGAAGCCGGTATTGTTATCTCTGCATCACACAACCCATACTACGATAACGGTATCAAGTTCTTCTCTTCTGAGGGAACAAAACTGCCGGACGATATCGAGTTGGCAATTGAAGCAGAGTTGGATAAAGACATCGAATGTGTTGATTCTTCAGAGCTAGGTAAAGCAGTACGTTTGAACGATGCGGCTGGCCGTTACATCGAGTTCTGTAAAAGTACGTTCCCACATAAAATGACATTAGCTTGCATGAAGATCGTTATCGATTGCGCACATGGTGCGACTTACCACATTGCGCCTGCTGTATTTAAAGAACTGGGTGCTGAGGTCGTTGCGATTGGTGTTGAGCCAAACGGTACTAACATCAACCACGAAGTCGGTGCGACGGATGTACGTGCTCTGCAAGCAAAAGTGCTTGAAGAAAAAGCGGCATTAGGTCTTGGCTTTGATGGTGATGGTGACCGTATCATCATGGTTGACGAGCTAGGCAACAAAGTTGATGGCGACCAAATCGCTTACATTATTGCTCGTGATGCACTGCGTCGCGGTGAGTTGAAAGGCGGCGTTGTTGGTACACTAATGACCAACCTGGGTATGGAAAACGGCCTTAAGCAGTTAGGTATTCCGTTTGTACGTGCTGCTGTTGGTGACCGTTACGTAATGGAACAGCTTCTTGCTAAAGGCTGGAAGATCGGCGCTGAAAACTCGGGGCACGTTATCCTACTAGATAAAGTGACGACGGGTGATGCTATCGTTGCTGCTCTGCAAGTTTTGGCTTCAGTTGTTGATAGCGAAATGACACTGAATGAGTTGTCTCAGGGCATGACGTTGTACCCTCAAGTTCTAGAAAACGTTCGTTTCAGCGGAGATTCAAACCCACTAGAAGCCGAAGCGGTAAAAGCAGCGGTTGTTGAAGTAGAAGCAGAGCTTGGCGAGAAAGGCCGTGTACTATTACGCAAGTCTGGTACCGAGCCACTACTGCGTGTCATGGTTGAAGGCGAAGATGCAGAGCTTGTTCAAGCATCAGCGCTTAAGATTGCAGATGCAGTAAAAGCAAACTGCTAATTTAACCTTTTACTTAGCTGGCGCAGCGAATAGCGCTTGTGATTAGAAGTGGTTGACTTATATCACGGTCAAAAGAGACATAAATGAGTTTTGTGTCGCTTTTGACCTTTTTTTGACCATTCACTTGGTAAAGGCTTATTTTTTAGCAAATTCTCCTTGTCAGCCATCGTCGCATTCGCTAGTATTGCTCGGCCTTCAGTTAGGAGGTCGCTAGCCTTGTTCTTAAAAATAGTTTTTTGAACGGCGCTGGCTCAACAATTAGGAACATAGGTGGAAAAATGTTTACAGTTCTACTTGTGATTTACCTGTTGGCAGCGCTTGGTGTAATTGGCCTAGTGTTGATTCAACAAGGTAAAGGCGCAGATATGGGAGCCTCTTTCGGTGCTGGCGCTTCAAACACTGTGTTTGGTGCTGGTGGCTCAGGAAATTTCCTTACCCGAATGACTGCAATTTTTGCAACTACATTTTTTATCCTTAGCTTAGTGCTTGGTAATATGTCTACACATAAAACTGAGTCACAATGGATTGACCCGACCCAAGGTCAGGTGATTCAACAAGCTGATGATGCAGTGAGTGAAGTTCCGGCGCAAGGCGACGAAATTCCACAATAATCTGTAAAGATTTGATGCCGAGATGGTGAAATTGGTAGACACGCTAGCATGAGGTGCTAGTGCCTTAGGGTGTGAGGGTTCGAGTCCCTCTCTCGGCACCATGTTTACAAACTTGTAAAACATCTTGTTGGGCGTATAATGCTCGCAAGTCGGACGCGGGATGGAGCAGTTTGGTAGCTCGTCGGGCTCATAACCCGAAGGTCGTCGGTTCAAATCCGGCTCCCGCAACCAATTTCAATGCTATTATATAGCTTGTATTGGTAGCAAGTTTGCACAGTGTGAACCTCACTGTGAGTTAGGTGCGATATCGAATGTGATGGCACTTAACATATAAGGGTCCAGCAACAAAAACCCCGGCTTATACGGGGTTTTTTGTTATCTAAGCATTTGTAAATGTATTTAGATAATGTTTGCTTGGAATTTAAATTGGGCTTTGAGCCCTTTTTTTGTTTCTGGAGTGGTTAAATGACTGGTTTAGAAAGACAACTTACTGAAATGCTTGACGCTCCAGTAGCAGCATCAGGTTATGAGTTAGTTGGATTAGAATTTATTCGTGCTGGTGAGCACTCAACGCTACGTATTTACATCGATTCACCAAACGGTATCAATGTAGATGATTGCGCTGAAGTTAGCCACCAAGTAAGTGCCGTAATGGACGTTGAAGATCCAATTTCAGTGGCTTATAACCTTGAAGTGTCTTCACCAGGTTTAGAGAGACCACTGTTCAAAGCAGAGCATTACCAACAATTTATTGGTCACGAGGTAAGCATCGTTTTGAAAATGGCTGTCGGCAACCGTCGTAAATGGAAAGGTGATATCCAATCTATCGAAGGCGAGACAGTGAAAGTATTGGTTGAAGGACAAGAAGAAGAATTCGTCCTGAGCAATATTGCGAAAGCTAACCTGATCCCTAAATTTTAGTTCTCCTAGAGAGAAGAGCTTAAGAGGCTAGATTAATGAACAAAGAAATTTTGGCGGTAGTAGAAGCTGTTTCAAATGAGAAAGCAGTTCCTCGTGAGCGTATTTTTGAAGCGCTTGAAATCGCGCTTGCAACGGCAACAAAAAAGAAAAGCGAACTAGAAATTGAAGTTCGTGTTGAAATTGACCGTAAAACGGGTGATTTCGAAACTTTCCGTCGTTGGGAAGCTGTTGAGGAAGTTGAATTCCCAACAAAAGAAATCTCTATTGAAGCTGCAAAGTACGATGACCCAGAGATCGAACTTGGCGGTTTCATTGAAGATGATATCGAATCAGTAACGTTTGACCGTATTACGACTCAAACGGCTAAGCAAGTTATCGTACAGAAAGTACGTGAAGCTGAACGCGCTCAAATCGTTGAGCAGTTCATCGATAACGAAGGCGAGCTAGTAACTGGCGCAGTTAAGAAAGTTAACCGTGACACTATTATTCTAGACCTAGGTAACAACGCTGAAGCGGTAATCCTTCGTGATGACCAACTTCCTCGTGAAAACTTCCGTCCAGGTGACCGTGTTCGTGGTCTTCTTTACGCAGTTAAACCAGAAGCTCGTGGTTTCCAGCTTTTCGTTACTCGTTCGAAGCCAGAAATGCTAGCTGAACTATTCCGTGTTGAAGTGCCTGAGATTGGTGAAGAGCTAATTGAACTTAAAGGTGCTGCACGTGACGCTGGTTCTCGTGCTAAAATCGCTGTGAAAACAAACGACAAACGTATTGACCCAGTTGGTGCGTGTGTTGGTATGCGTGGCGCACGTGTACAAGCTGTTTCTAACGATCTTGGTGGTGAACGTATCGATATCGTTCTTTGGGATGATAACCCGGCTCAATTCGTAATCAACGCAATGGCTCCTGCTGATGTTGCTTCAATCATCGTTGATGAAGACGCACACTCTATGGATATCGCTGTTGAAGCGGATAACCTAGCACAAGCGATTGGCCGTAGCGGTCAAAACGTACGTCTAGCGTCTCAACTTACTGGTTGGGAACTGAACGTAATGACTGTTGCTGATCTTGAGAAGAAGCACCAAGAAGAAGCAGTTGCCTCTATTGAAAACTTCATGAAGCACCTAGACATTGAAGAAGACTTTGCTCAAATGCTTGTTGAAGAAGGCTTCTCTACGCTTGAAGAAGTAGCATACGTTCCTGTGAACGAGCTTCTTGAAGTAGACGGTCTAGACGAAGGTATCGTTGAAGAACTACGTAACCGCGCAAAAGACGCACTGACTACTCTAGCGCTAGCGAAAGAAGAAACTTTCGACGGTGTTGAGCCTGCTGAAGACTTACTTGCACTTGAAGGTCTTGAGCGTGAAATGGCTTACAAGCTAGCAGCAAAAGGCGTTGCGACACTGGAAGACCTAGCTGACCAAGGCGTTGATGAACTAGAAGGCATCGAAGACCTAACTGCAGAGCGTGCAGGCGAGCTAATTATGGCTGCGCGTAACATCTGTTGGTTCGGCGACGAAGAATAATTCAGCAAGGAGAGAAAGCGGTATGACACAATTAACAGTTAAAGCACTGAGTGAAGAGATTGGTACGCCAGTTGACCGCTTAATTGAACAACTTGCTGATGCAGGCATGAAGAAAGCAGGGTCGGATCAAGTGACTGATTCAGAGAAGCAAACATTGCTAACGCACCTTAAAAAGGAGCACGGCGATACTTCAGGCGAAACAGAACCGACTCGTTTAACTCTTCAACGCAAGACCCGCAGCACGCTAAGTGTTGCCGCTGGAGGCGGTAAGAGTAAGGATGTTCAAGTAGAGGTACGTAAAAAGCGTACTTACGTGAAGCGCAGCACTATTGAAGATGAAGCGAAACGTGAAGCTGAGGAAGTAGCTAATCGTGAAGCGGAAGAGAAAGCACAACGCGATGCTGAAGAGCAAGCGAAACGTGATGCTGCAGAGAAAGCACAGCGCGAAGCTGAAGAAAAAGTAACACGTGAAGCGGATGCAAAACGTGAAGCTGAAGAGAAGGCTCAACGCGCACAAGCTGAAAAGGCTAAAAAAGACATGAATTCAAAAAATGCAGACGCTAACGCACAAGCGAAAAAAGAAGCGGATGAACTTAAAGCTCGTCAAGAGCTAGAAGCAACTCGTAAAGCAGAAGCTGAAGCAGCTAAGCTTGTTGAAGAAGCTCGTAAGTTAGCAGAAGAGAACCAAGAACGTTGGTCTGAAGAAGAGAAGAAGAAGAAAGAGCAAGAGAAATCTGCGGATTACCATGTGACTACTTCTACTTACGCTCGTGAAGCTGAAGATGCGGCAGATAAGAAAGATGAGAAAGCACCTCGTCGTCGCAAGAAGAAAGCAGCTCCTGCTAACCAACCTGCAAACAACCGTGGTGGTCGTAACCAGCGTGGTCGTGGCGGTAAAGGTAAGCTTGCTAAACCAACTTCAATGCAGCAAGGCTTCGATAAGTCAGCAACTGTTGCTAAATCTGACGTTGCTATCGGCGAAACTATCGTTGTTTCTGAACTGGCTAGCAAAATGTCAGTTAAAGCAACTGAAGTTATCAAAGTAATGATGAAGATGGGCGCTATGGCGACTATCAACCAAGTGATCGACCAAGAAACAGCACAACTTGTTGCTGAAGAAATGGGTCACAAGGTAATCCTACGTAAAGAAAACGAACTTGAAGAAGCAGTACTAGCTGACCGTGATAGCGATGCTATCGCTGAAGGTCGTGCTCCTGTTGTTACTATCATGGGTCACGTTGACCACGGTAAAACTTCAACACTTGATTACATTCGTAAAGCACACGTTGCTTCTGGCGAAGCTGGCGGTATCACGCAGCACATTGGTGCTTACCACGTAGATACTGACAACGGTATGATCACTTTCCTTGATACTCCTGGACACGCGGCGTTTACAGCTATGCGTGCTCGTGGTGCTCAAGCGACAGATATCGTTGTACTTGTAGTTGCAGCAGACGATGGCGTAATGCCACAAACAATCGAAGCAATCCAGCACGCGAAAGCGGCAGGCGTTCCTCTGATTGTTGCTGTGAACAAGATCGATAAAGAGGGTGCAAACCCAGACAACGTTAAGAATGAGCTAGCTCAATACGACGTTATCCCTGAAGAATGGGGTGGTGAGAACATCTTCGTTCACATCTCTGCTAAACAGGGTACAAACATCGATGGTCTTCTAGAAGCTATCCTTCTTCAGTCTGAAGTTCTTGAACTTACAGCGGTTAAAGAAGGCATGGCGTCTGGTGTTGTTGTTGAATCTCGTCTTGATAAAGGTCGAGGTCCAGTTGCAACAGTACTAGTACAGTCTGGTACTCTAAACAAAGGCGACATCGTTCTTTGTGGTCAAGAGTACGGCCGTGTTCGTGCAATGCGCGATGAGAACGGCAGAGACATCGAAACTGCAGGTCCATCTATCCCTGTAGAAATTCTAGGTCTTTCTGGCGTACCTGCGTCAGGTGACGAAGCGACTGTTGTACGTGATGAGCGCAAAGCACGTGAAGTTGCTAACTACCGTCAAGGTAAATTCCGTGATGTTAAACTAGCTCGCCAACAAAAAGCGAAACTAGAGAACATGTTCGCGAACATGACGGCGGGTGAAGTTGCTGAACTTAACGTTGTACTTAAAGCTGACGTTCAAGGTTCTGTAGAAGCGATTGCTGACTCTCTACTGAAACTATCAACTGACGAAGTGAAAGTGAACATCGTAGGTTCTGGTGTTGGTGGTATTACTGAAACTGATGCAACGCTTGCTGCAGCTTCTAACGCTATCATCCTTGGTTTCAACGTTCGTGCTGACGCAACTGCGCGTAACACGGTTCAGAACGAAAACCTAGATCTACGTTACTACTCAATCATTTACCAACTAATTGACGAAGTTAAACAGGCGATGGGCGGTATGCTTGCTCCTGAATTCCGTCAAGAGATCATTGGTCTTGCACAAGTTCGTGACGTATTTAAGTCGCCTAAACTTGGTGCAATCGCTGGTTGTATCGTGACTGAAGGTACGATTAAGCGTAGCAACCCAATCCGCGTACTTCGTGAAAACGTTGTTATCTACGAAGGTGAACTAGAGTCACTTCGTCGCTTTAAAGATGACGTACAAGAAGTTAAGAACGGTTACGAGTGTGGTGTCGGCGTTAAGAACTACAACGACGTTCGCGTTGGTGACCAGATCGAAGTATTCGAAATCGTTGAGGTTAAACGTACTCTAGACTAATCAGTCTGTACGACTCGACATATTGACTAAGGTTACTAACATTACTAGTAAAGGTAATAAGTAATCGGTTGTTGAATACACCATGGGGGGCTGGTAATTACCAAGCCCCCCATCTTTCTAAGTGAGAAAAGAAAATGTCAAAAGAATTTAGCCGCACACAACGTGTGTCTCAGCAGCTTCAAAAAGAGCTTGCTCTTATCCTACAACGTGAAGTTCGTGACTCACGTATTGGTATGGTAACTATCTCAGACGTAGAAGTGTCTCGTGACCTTGCTTACGCAAAAGTGTTCGTGACTTTCCTGTGTGTTGGTGAGCAAACTCCTGAATCATGCCTTAAAGCTCTTAAAGAGCATGAAGTGCCAGTTCGTATGGCTCTTGGTAAGCGTATTCGCCACCGTCTAACGCCTGAAGTTCGTTTTACTTACGACAACACACTAGTAGAAGGCATGCGTATGTCTAACCTAGTAAGTGAAGTTCTGAACGATGATAAGCGTAAGCAAGAAGAAGCTGGCCGCACTGACGAAGCTCAGTCTAAGGGCGAAGAGTAATGGCTCGCCGTCGTAAAGGTCGCCCTATCAACGGGGTAATTCTATTAGATAAGCCGACTGGCATTTCGTCTAATGATGCACTGCAAAAAGTAAAGCGTATTTACTTTGCAGAGAAGGCAGGGCACACCGGTGCTCTGGATCCTCTTGCGACTGGCATGCTGCCAATTTGTCTTGGTGAAGCAACGAAGTTCTCTCAGTTTCTTCTAGATTCTGATAAGCGCTACGTTGTTATCGCTAAGCTTGGTGAGCGTACCAATACCTCTGACTCTGATGGTGAAGTGGTAGAGACACGTGATGTTAACGTGACTCAAGAACAGCTTGAACGTTGCATTGCGAGCTTCAAGGGTGAAACCGATCAGATACCATCAATGTTTTCGGCATTGAAGTATCAAGGTAAGCCTTTGTACGAATACGCACGTGCAGGTATCGAGGTTCCTCGTGAGTCTCGTAAGATCACTGTGTACTCTATTGAACTGCTTCGCTTTGAAGGTGATGAAGTTGAAATGGAAGTGCATTGTTCGAAAGGCACATACATCCGCACAATTACCGACGACCTTGGTGAAATGCTAGGTTGTGGTGCTCACGTGACCATGCTTCGTCGTACAGGTGTCGCAAAGTACCCATACGAGTGTATGGTGACTTTGGAGCAGTTAAACGAGATCCTAGAGCAAGCACAGGCGCAAGAAATTGCACCGAAAGAGCTGCTTGATCCACTGCTGATGCCAATGGACACTGCCGTTGAAGACTTACCAGAAGTAAACCTGAACGCGGAACTGACTGACCTAGTTCAGCACGGTATGCCAGTTCAGGTTGCTGGTGCGCCAACTGAAGGCACGGTTCGTATGACAAGTGGCGAAGAGAAGCTGTTTGTCGGCGTAGCTCAGATTGCTGAAGATGGCCGAGTTGCACCGAAGCGTTTGGTTGTTTTCAGAGATGAAGAGCCACAAGCGTAGCGCTTACATCGGATCTTAGCGCTGAGTCGTGAAAAGCGAGCAAATAAGATAGAAAGCGAACGCCTAATTTAGGTGGTTCGCTTTTTTCGTTTTTAATGGGTTCGATTGTTATTGCACCAACTGACAAACTTCCCTATAATCCTCGGCTCGCGTAGCGGCTGAATCAGAGATTGGCTGCTACAAATATAAACTTACTCTTATCAGGAGAGAATTATGTCTCTGAATGCAGAAACTAAAGCAGCAATCGTTGCAGAATACGCACAATCTGAAGGCGACACAGGTTCACCAGAAGTACAAGTAGCACTACTTACTGCTTCTATCAACCACCTACAAGGTCACTTCAAAGCGCACAAACACGATCACCACAGCCGTCGTGGTCTACTACGTATGGTTTCTAGCCGTCGTAAGCTTCTTGATTACTTGAAAGGCAAAAACCTTGCTCGTTACCAAGACCTAATCAAGCGTCTAGGCCTACGTCGCTAATAGCGATGTCTGCAAAGACAGTTTGAAGAAAAGGAGCATTTATGCTCCTTTTTTTGTGCCTGTAAGAAAATGCTAGGCTGGATGCTCAGAATATCATCTGGCTTTTTCTGATAGGAAATATATCTCCTAATAAAAATAGTTTATACTACGCCCGCCTATAGCGTTTTCAGCGTTTGGCAATCAACCTCTCAAGAGATTACAGTCACAGATGTCGGCCAATAGGTCGCGACTATTCAAAGGCGGATTTGGTCTTAATTCGGCGTATGAACACATACAAAGAGTCACCATCCTAAGTCCCTTTTCACTAGTCGCGATTGGTAATGTCTTGAGTCATTATTCACTTAATCTAAAGTCTGACTTTAGAGCTAAGGATATACAATGTTTGAAAAACCAGTTGTAAAATCGTTCCAGTACGGTAACCACACCGTTACTCTAGAAACGGGCGTAATTGCACGTCAAGCTACTGCTGCTGTAATGGCGACTATGGACGATACTTCAGTATTCGTTTCTGTTGTTGCTAAGAAAGAAGCAGTTGCAGGTCAAGACTTCTTCCCACTAACAGTAAACTACCAAGAGCGTACATACGCTGCGGGTAAAATCCCTGGTGGTTTCTTCAAGCGTGAAGGTCGTCCATCTGAAGGCGAAACACTAACAGCTCGTCTGATTGACCGTCCAATTCGTCCACTTTTCCCAAGTGCGTTTAAAAACGAAGTTCAAGTTATCGCTACGGTTGTTTCTATCAACCCTGACGTAAACCCAGACATGATCACTATGATCGCAACATCTGCTGCGCTTGCTATCTCTGGTGCTCCATTCAATGGTCCTATCGGTGCTGCACGTGTTGGTCACATCGACGGCGAACTTGTTCTTAACCCATCAAATACTGAGCTTGAAAACTCTAAACTAGACCTAGTTGTGTCTGGTACAGAAGGCGCAGTACTTATGGTTGAATCTGAAGCAGATAACCTATCTGAAGAAGAAATGCTTTCAGCTGTTGTTTACGGTCACGACCAACAACAAGTTGTAATCAAAGCAATCAACGAGTTTGCTGCTGAAGTTGCAACTCCATCTTGGAACTGGGAAGCACCAGCAGTTAACACTGAGCTTAAAGCTCAAGTTGCTGAACTTGCTGAAACTCGTCTATCTGACGCGTACCAGATCACTGAGAAAATGGCTCGTTACGAGCAAGTTGGCGTAATCAAGAACGACGTTGTTGAAGCTCTAATTGCACAAGACGAAAACCTAGATGAGCGCGAAATCCGCGGCATGCTTGGTTCTCTAGAGAAAAACGTAGTACGTAGCCGCATCATCGCTGGCAACCCACGTATCGATGGCCGTGAAAAAGACATGGTTCGTGCGCTAGACGTACGTACTGGTGTTCTTCCACGTACACACGGTTCTTCTCTATTCACTCGTGGTGAAACTCAAGCACTTGTTACTGCAACGCTTGGCACACAACGTGATGCTCAAATCATCGACAGCCTGATGGGTGAGAAGAAAGACAACTTCCTTCTACACTACAACTTCCCTCCATACTGTGTAGGTGAAACTGGTTTCGTTGGTTCTCCTAAGCGTCGTGAAATTGGTCACGGTAAGCTTGCTAAACGTGGTATCCAAGCAGTAATGCCTTCTGTTGAAGAATTCCCATACACAGTTCGTGTTGTATCGGAAATCACAGAATCTAACGGTTCTTCTTCAATGGCTTCTGTATGTGGTACATCTCTAGCTCTTATGGATGCTGGTGTTCCAATCAAAGCTTCTGTTGCGGGTATCGCAATGGGTCTTGTTAAAGAAGGCGACGATTTCGTTGTTCTTTCTGACATCCTTGGCGACGAAGATCACCTAGGTGACATGGACTTTAAAGTAGCAGGTACTAACGCTGGTATCACTGCACTTCAAATGGACATCAAGATCGAAGGTATCACTAAAGAGATCATGCAAATTGCACTTAACCAAGCGCAAGGTGCACGTAAGCACATCCTTTCTGTAATGGATGAAGCTATCTCTGGTGCTCGTGAAGATATCTCTGAATTCGCTCCACGTATCCACACAATGAAAATCAGCTCTGATAAGATCAAAGATGTTATCGGTAAAGGCGGCGCAGTTATCCGTGCTCTTTGTGAAGAAACTGGTACTACAATCGAAATCGAAGACGATGGCACAATCAAGATTGCTGCTACTGAAGGCGCAGCTGCTAAAGAAGCTATCCGTCGTATCGAAGAGATCACAGCTGAAGTTGAAGTTGGCCGCATTTACCAAGGTAAAGTTGCTCGTCTAGCTGACTTCGGTGCATTCGTTACTATCCTTCCAGGTAAAGATGGTCTAGTACACATCTCTCAAATCGCTGACAAGCGCGTTGAGAAAGTGTCTGACTACCTAACTGAAGGTCAAGAAGTTCCTGTTAAGGTTCTTGAAATTGACCGTCAAGGCCGTGTACGTCTAAGCATGAAAGAAGCAGTTGAAACGCCAGCTGAAGGCGAAGCACCTGCTGCTGAGTAATTCTCAGTGTGTCGATGGTGATATCGCTTTTTAGTGATTTCTAACCTATCGTCAACAAAGCATGTTATAAAGGGGAGCATATCGCTCCCCTTTTTTATTGCGGTCATAACAGGAGTAATTATTTGTGAAATGGTTTCAAACCGCGAGTATGTGTTTACTGCTTGTACTAACAGGTTGTGCGACAACATCAGATAACACCTCAAGTTGGGTTTATCCACCGATGGCTGTGCCACTGCAACCAAGCGTTCAGCAAGAAGTTCAAATTGCACGTCTTAGTCAGTTATTACAGCGCCCAGATTTGAACGATGAAGTTCGAGCTAAGATGCTGTTTGAACGTGGTAACTACTACGACAGTGTTGGCCTGCGTGATCTCGCGCGTCTCGACTTCAACCAATCTCTTTCATTGAACCCTGCTCAACCTGATATCTTCAATCTTTTGGGTGTTTACTTTACGCAGGTAGGGGAGTTTGATGCGGCTTATGAATCTTTTGATTCTACGTTAGAGCTTGATCCTGCAAACTCTTACGCAGAAAGGAACCGCTCTATCGCGCTTTACTATGGCGAGCGTTACGACTTAGCCAATGAAGAGATGATGAAGCACTATGCCGACGATCCTAGCGATCCGTTTCGCGCTCTGTGGTTGTACATCATTCAGCATGAGCTGACGCCAGAGCAGGCTAAGCTTGATTTGCAAAAACGTTACGAGAGCCGTGATGAGCAGTGGGGTTGGGTATTAGTCGCGATTATGCTTGATGACATTACTGAAGAGCAGGCTTTCAAGGCGATCTTAACCGGTACTCGTGACAACACGTTACTTGCGCAGCGTCTAACAGAGACGTACTTCTACCTTGCTAAGCGTTACCATATGAATGGTGATTACGCGAATGCTATCTCTTTGTACAAGTTAGCGGTTTCTTTTAACGTGTATGAATACGTAGAACATCGTTACTCTTTCTTAGAGTTAAGCCGTATCTTCACCACACTTAAAGCTGAGCACTTAGCGCAAGTTAAGCTGGCTGAGGCCGAAGAAGAAGCCAACGCTAAGTAAGCAACACATTTTGATTCCGAAAAGCCGCTGTCTGTCAGCGGTTTTTTTATGCTCCTTTTTTATGATCTTCATCTCGTTTTGATTGCTTTTTATTTAAACAACACTAAAATAGTTAGCCTTGCTAACTAAATGCCATTCTTTGATTAGGTGAGTATGCTGAACCAGAATTTAGAAAAGATTGAGCGCTTCGCCTCTAAGATATGGCGCACTCAGGTAAATGAAGATCCTATTTGCCAATTGAGCTTCAATGAATATGACTATTTGAAGGTCATTCAAGCCTCTCCTGAACCGATCCGATTGACAGATCTGGCGATTGAAATGCAAGTAACCAAGCCTTCAGCAACTACTATGGTTCAAAGGTTAGAGAGAAAAGGTCTCGTTGAGCGTAAAGCTTCGCTCGAAGATGCGAGGTCTAAGTTGGTCGTACTGACCAGCAAAGCGGAAGTCGGCTTGGAAGAAGAAAGTAAGATCTATCAGGTCATGGCACAGATACTGGAAAGCCGTTTGTCTGAGCAAGAATCTCAGCAGTTAAACCTATTATTAAATAAAGCTTTAAAGTAAATAATTTAGATATTTAGTTAGCCTTGTTAACTAATTTTTCGAGTCATATCTTGTTGATATGCGACTCACAAATGAAAGTAGAGTAAGAAATGAGTAACTCAATTAGTCGTCAATTTTGGCGATACACAATCCCTACCGTGGCGGCCATGTTGGTTAATGGCCTGTACCAAGTGGTGGATGGCATCTTCATTGGCCGCTATGTGGGGGCTGATGGACTTGCAGGTATCAATGTTGCGTGGCCTGTGATTGGTTCGATTCTTGGTATTGGTATGTTGGTGGGTGTGGGCACAGGTGCGCTTGTCTCGATTCGCCAAGGTGAAAAAGATACTCAAGGCGCTAAGCAGATCTTAGCAACGGGCTTAACCTTGTTGTTAGCGATAACGCCTATTGTCTCTGCATTGCTGTTCTTGTTTGCTGATAACTTCTTGCTTTGGCAGGGCGCTGAAGGGCGAGTGTATGAACTTGGTCTGCAGTACTTACACATTCTGATTGGTGCTAGTGTCTTCACGCTAGGTTCGATCGCGATGCCGTTTCTACTGCGTAACGATGACAGTCCGAACTTAGCGACGATACTGATGATCGTTGGTGCGGTGATTAATATCGTGCTCGATTACCTGTTTATCGCTCTCTATGGCTGGGAGTTGATGGGTGCAGCATTAGCAACAGCGATTGCCCAGTTTGTAGTAACGGCTCTCGGCTTGGCTTACTTCTTCTCGCGTCGAGCAAACCTACGTTTACGTTGGAATGAGTTGAGATTGAAGCTAGATGTGATTCCACAAATCTTCGCCATTGGTACATCAAGCTTCTTTATGTACGCTTATGGTTCGATGATGGTGGCGTTGCACAATGCGTTGTTCTCTCAATATGGCGACCAGTTGATGATTGGTGCGTACGCGATTTTGGGCTATATCGTGACGGTTTATTATCTCACGGCTGAAGGTATCGCCAACGGCATGCAACCATTGGTGAGCTACAACCATGGTGCGCGTAACCAAGCAAACATCCGCAAGCTACTTAAGATTGCGATGATGAGTTCGGTATTGATTGGTGTGGCGTTCGTGCTGCTTCTCAATGCGTTCCCACGTGAGTTTGTATCAGTATTTAACTCAGACGAACCTCAGTTGGTTGAGTACACCGTGTTGGGTATTCGCCTTCACATGTTTGCACTGGCGCTGGATGGCTTCTTGGTAGTCGCAGCTGCTTACTATCAAGCGGTGAACAAGGGCAGCAAGGCGATGTTTGTGACTATAGGTAATATGCTTATCCAACTACCGTTCTTGTACATTATGCCTAAGTTGTATGGTGTGCCGGGGATCTGGATTGCGTACCCACTGTCTAACATCGCGCTAAGTGTGATGGTGATGGTGATGCTCTACAAAGATATAAAGAAGCTCGATGCCTCACCGATGGAAACCGCGGCGGCATAGGTCGCGTTTCTTAAGTCGAATAAAATAGGTCTAGCGAATGCTAGACCTTTTTTGTATTTGTTACTGGTTAGTCCAATGCGAGGAACTAGATGTTCTTAACGTCTAAACCTGCAAGCTGATGCCAATACCCATTACATTGGCGGCTTTCAATTTTCATCGGTTTTTGACCTTGCTCGTTTGCTCTGAAGTTGTTGATTTCAGAGAAGGTATCGATACCGAGAGGGCTTAAACGAACCACATCAACTAGGTCGTGCATGTTCGGTAAATCATTGACTAGGTTGTAGCAGTAGCCTGATTGCGTCTGAATACCGTTAAGGTTGAAGACTGATTGGCCTTCTTGGCTTTCTACTTGTAGCCCTGTTGGGTACTTGATACAGCAGGTTTCGCAATCGTCTTTAGCTTTGTTTTCAGCGCGAGCGGTAAAGCAGCGTGCTGAGTAAGCAAGCGGCAGGTAGCCGTGGCTAAACACTTCAACTTCGAACTTGTTACGAATATTTAGCTCTTCGCACTGGGTCATTACGTTGCTTAGCCATTCGCGAGAAAGCTCAACCGGCATACACCAACGCGTCATGCCTTGTTTCAAGAATAGGTTCAGGGTGCGTGCGTTGTAGGTGTTTACTGCCGGGCCAACCACGAAAGGTACTTTGCTTTCGCTGGCCAGTTGAATTGCAGACACATCATTGGCTTCGATCGCAAAGTCACCGTTATCGATGTACTTCTTCATGATGTTGACTTCGCTTGGTGCTTCTAGCAATGCCATGGTGGAAAGTACGACTTGCTTACCTGAAGCCGACAGCTCTTTAGCAATGTCCATCCAGTGTTTCGCTTTCATCTCACGACGCTTTGAACACACCGCTTCACCTAGGTAGATGATATCGGCAGAGCTTGATTTCGCTTGCTCATAGAAGCTTTCAACGTCTTGTTTTGGCCAAAAATAAAGTAGAGGGCCTAATGCGTATTTCATTGAGTTCTCCATTTGGCTCTATTGCCATTTACGGTGATAAGCGCCAAGCGTGGTTTGTGTACCTTCAGATACATTCGCCAGTGTCGCATTCCAAGCTTGTTCCACTTGGTATTGTTCTGGGTTCGCTAAGTAGCGATCGATAGCTGCGCGCCAAGTGCGAGTGACTTGTTCAACATAAGCCGGGCTGCGTTGGCGACCTTCAATCTTCACTGAGGCAACGTTTGCCGCGAAAAGCTCAGGCAACATGGATAGCGTGTTGAGGCTGGTGGGCTCTTCAAGTGCGTGATAGCGCTTACGTTCACCATCGATCTCGGCTTCAAAGCGGCCTTTACACAGCGTTGGGTAACCTGCGTTCTCACCTGCTTCATACTTATCGATAAGGATTTCGTTCAAGCGAGACTCGAGGCCAGTTTCTGTTTCTTGCCAGCGAACGTATTTTGCGGGAGAACAAGCACCAACGGTATTTGGTGATTCGCCTGTCATGTATGAAGAGAGGTAGCAACGGCCTTCTGCCATGATGCACAAGCTACCAAAAGCGAATACTTCAAGGTCAACGTCAGAAGTGATGTTACGAGAAAGCTGTTTGACCTGATGAATCGACAACACACGCGGTAGTACGACACGCTTAACGTTGAAGTTTTTATGGTAGAAGTCGATAGCCGCCGCATTGGTCGCAGATGCTTGCACTGATAGGTGCAGTTCGAGATCTGGATACTTATTTGCTGCGTACTCAAGCACCGCGATGTCTGCGATGATCAGCGCATCAACACCCAGAGCAGCGGCGTTGTCTACGGCATTAGTCCAACGGTCGAAGCCATTTGGGTGAGCAAACGTATTTAGGGCAACATGAATTTTCTTGTTGTGGTCATGCACATACTGAACAGCACGATCGAGCTTTTTACCCGCAAAGTTTAGGCCTGCAAAGTGTCGGGCATTGGTATCGTCTTTGAATCCGATATAGACAGCATCCGCACCACAATCAATAGCGGTTTTCAAAGCAGGTAAGTTACCCGCTGGGCATAAGAGTTCCATTTGCTCACTACCAGTAGAATTAAGTTGAAGCGAGCATTTTATGAAGAATTGTGAATGACGGAATTGATGTAAGGCAGGTTTAGATGGATAAATCTGCTTTTACTCCGTTTGAGGTACTGACGAGTGACCGTTTTACATGTTGGCTTGGTTTAAATATGAGGTACTTGATTAGTTCTTATGACGGCGGTTTTGGGCAAACAACTCTTCGACATCTTGTTTTGGTTGCGGACGGTAGAAGTGGAAGCCTTGAATCGAACTACAGTTGAGGTTCGATAGCAGAGTTGCTTGCTCACTGGTTTCGACACCTTCAGCAACCACGGTCAAATCGAGAGATTTACCTAGGTTGATGATGTTTTCAATTACGGTGATTTGCTTTGGTAGGGTATCGATATCAGAGATGAAAGCACGGTCTATCTTAAGCTCATCAATTGGGAAGCGAGCAAGGTAAGACAGTGAAGAGTAACCTGTACCAAAATCATCAATGGAGAGAGCAAAGCCAAGTTTCTTGATGGCGTTAAGCATTTGGAGTGTGTGTTCACTATCACTCATCACCGCACTTTCCGTTAGCTCGAACGTAATCGCACTTGGATCAAGCTCGGTCGAACGCAGTAGCTTTTCCATGTAATCAATCAGTTTCGGGTTACCAAACTGTTCTGGTGAAAGGTTGATAGCCACTCGACCTGGAAGGATACCTTGCATCTTCCAGCGCTTAACCGTAGCAAATACTTCACGCATTACCACTCGGCCAAGTTGTTCAATAAGCCCTGCTCGTTCCGCCACAGGAATGAACGCGGCCGGACTGATATAACCTTCGACAGGATGCTTCCAACGTACCAGAGCTTCAGCGCCGTTGATGGTGAAATCACGGGCATTCACTTTCGGTTGATACCAAACCTCAAGTCCATTTTGTTGCAGTGCTTTTTGGAGCTCTATCTCAAGCCACAGTCGCATACGCGCTTCTTTATTCATCTGTTCGTTGAACTTGATCAGACGATTACGACCACGATCTTTCGCTTCATACATTGCTGTGTCTGCATTTTGCAGCAAGATACGAGCATCAGTACCATCTTGAGGAAAGCTCACACTACCAATAGAGCAGGCTAAGCGCTTGCTAAAGTGGTGAAGATCGAAGGGTTGATTGATCAGGGAAATGATCTTTTCAGCGAGCATTTCAGGTGTTCGCTGATGTTCAGGTTCTGGAAGGATAATACCAAACTCATCCCCGCCTAAATGTCCAATCACGGCCTTACGAGGCAGTAAGCGTTTAAGACGCGAAGCGACCTCTTTAATCACCTTGTCACCGATGTGATGACCAAGTGAGTCATTGATATTTTTAAAGTTATCAATGTCTAAGTAGAGCATCACCACCGGCGTATCGTTGTGAATGAACTGCTCAAGACGCTTAGTAAACCCAACTCGATTGTAGAGTTTGGTCAGTGCATCTATGTAGGCATCTTCACTGTTTGCTGGTGTGTATTGTTTTGCGGTTTCTTGTGCGTCTTGAATAAGCACCAGCTGAGTGTTGCTTCCAAGAACGGTGGTGGAGTCGATGTTGAGCTGGACCTTACGTTCAAAGCCGCATCGCGCACCCGTTAAGCAAACCAAACCAGACTCAGAAATAATAGAGCTGAGGTTATTATTGAAGACTGTTTTGGTTTGTTCATCGATAAATAGGCGTCCCAGCTGTTCGCCAATTAACTCTGTGGTTGAGTTAAAGCCAAGCAGGCGCGCTGCCGCTGGGTTAGATGACAAGATATAGTCACTTTCAACGAGCAGTAATCCGTCAGGGAGTAGTTGAGATAGTTTGTGGAATTTGGCTTCGGATTCTTCTAAAGAACGGACAAGTACTTGGTTTTCTGATGTGTCGAAGGCGTGAAAGACGATGTAGTCGGTTTTGTTGCCATTGGTAAGCGGAGATAGGCTGAAATGAAGGCTGGTATCGAGGTCTGTTTCGTTGAGGGTGACTTCGGCCTCAATCGTTTCGCCACTGAATGCACGCTCATAGTAAGGCTTGAGATGTTGGTAGAACTGTTCGCCCAATGTTTGGCGATCATTCATGCCTGCAAGCTCTGTTTGACTCAAACCAGCAATATCGCAGTAACGCTCATTCACCATAAAATAGTTATGTTGAGCATCAAGTACTGCAAAAAAGAACGGACTATTTGCAGTTAGCTGGGTAAACCAATGTTGTAGTTGTTGGGGAGGCATCAAAGTACTACCAATTCTCCAAGAGCTTGAATATTCACTATCGATAAATATTTATTACTTTTTGTGTGGCTATCGATATTTACCTGTGAGTGCAGCGATCCGCTGTAATTCTCATTACCTGAGTTACTATAACTGTGATTTTCAGGATATTAAAGGTCGAGTATCAAACAGAAGTTAATTTGATACATAACAGTAACTGAGATCTCAACATCATCTATGATGCATTCCATATTATTGACAAAGTTACGGATAAGTCACGTGATAAACAAGATTCGCACTCAACTAGTTCAAAATGCCGCATCAATTTTGCGATCTCCAGTCCAGTTATTGCCTAAAACAGTACAAAAAAGAGCCTTATTGGAGGCGCTTAAGAATGTATTCAAGGAAGCTTTAGAGGACGGTGACTTTGAGTTTTTAGAAGACAAATGGCTGAAAGTCTCAATAAAAGACATGGGGTTAAGTTGGTGTATTAGCTACAAAAATGAGCAACTGGTTGTAGCTGATAAAGAGGTGGTTGAAGATGTAAGCTTTAGCGGCAATCTTAACGATCTTGTGTTGATTGCGGGACGTAAAGAAGACCCAGATACGCTTTTCTTCCAACGTCGACTGTCTATTGAAGGTGATACAGAGCTCGGTTTAGAGGTCAAAAACTTGATGGATAGCGTAGATTTGGACTTATTGCCGACTCCTATGAAAACTTTGTTAAATCAATTAGCTGATTTTGTGCAGAAGGGAGTACAATCCCCAGATACACAAAGTGAGGTAATGAATGCTTATTCGAACTGAAGCACCGGCAGATATACTTGTCATTGATCGTCTATTGAAATCTGTTTTTGAAACGGATGCAGAAGCTAATTTGGTTATGAGCTTGCGTGAGAATAGTCATTTAACGCTATCGCTGGTGGCTTGCTCTGACGAAGGCGAGGTGGTTGGTCACCTGATGTTTAGCCCAATTACCCTTAAAGGTGACGATCACAACTGGCAGGGGCTTGCACCACTTGCTGTGAAAGAAGAGTTCCGCAACCAAGGCATTGCTAAATCACTGGTTGAAGATGCTTTCTCTACTTTGGTTGATTTTGGTTACCCAGCCTGTGTCGTGCTTGGTGATCCTGCCTATTACGGTCGCTTTGGTTTCAAGGCTGCGAGTGAATTTGGTTTGAGCTGCACTTGGGATGTACCTGAAGGAGCTTTCCAAGCTATCGAGTTAGTTGAAGGTGCGCTTGCAGGGCATTCTGGTGAGATTGCTTACAGTCCTGAGTTCAACGACTTATAAGCTGATTTATCACGCAACAAGATACAAACTGATTTAGTCTAAATAAAGGAGCTTGATGCTCCTTTATTTTTTGTTAGTATCAGCCCTGCTCTAATAAGCGCTCTTTCAATAGAGGCAGCTTTCACAAAACTAGTTCTAACAAACTTCTGGTTTCAATAAACTTTGGCTCCAATAAACTTAAGGTTACTACCGCTAGATATGTCACAAACACACGCGCAATACCTACATGAGATGGGCATTAGCCAATGGGAACTAAGTCACCCAGAGCGTTTAGCAGGTTATGAATCTGAATTGACTCCGCTCTCGAGCGATTGCAAGTTACTGTTGGTTTCGCCTGAAAAACCTCAGGAAGATCTCGCCGTGATGTTTGAGCGAGTACTCAAAAGTATCAAGCTCGACTTATCTCAGGCTTTACACCTTCAACCGCAACACTTGTCTACTGTGGATTTAGGTTCGGTTGAGTGGATATGGTTTGCTGGTTGTGAGTCGGCTCAAGAGCTGAAGGCTAAAACACTTCAATCGCCATTACTGTCTGACATTAACGGTAACAACCAACACCGCCGCGACTTATGGCAACAAATTTGTGCTTATGACTAATCAATTTTTACCGACTTCACAACAACACCTAGACGCCATTTGGAAGATAGAGCAGGCCGCGCATTCTCACCCTTGGTCTGAAAATATGATCCGAGATCTTGATAGCCGAGGCGCTTGTCATCATGTCCTTGAAGTTGATGGACAAGTGGTGGGCTATTTCTTCGCGCAAAACATCGTTGGCGAAGTCACATTGCTTAATATCGCGGTAGACCCAAGCCAGCAAGGCAAAGGGTATGGAAAAGCGTTAACGGAACATTTCCTTGATATATGTGAACAAGCTGATGCTGAAAGCGCTTGGCTAGAAGTTCGCGAAAGTAATGTGAACGCGTTTAATCTTTACGAAAAGGCCGGCTTCAACGAAGTTGATCGCCGTCGTAATTACTATCCAACTAAACAAGGCAACGAAGATGCCATCATTATGAGCTATCTTTTTATGTCTTTTAGCTAGTCATGTTACGTCTTTTCGCTAACTAGATAGCTAATCACAAAATTAGCCAAAAAATAGGGTGTAAACTGACCCTTTAGAAAGTGATACGCTTTCTGTATAATCCGCACACAGAATTCAAGGGCAAGTATTATCTACTTGCCCTTTTTACGCTTTAGATCAGCAAAGGGCGACTATGTCTTTCCAACAAGAAGTGAGCAAACGTAGAACGTTTGCGATTATCTCTCACCCGGATGCGGGTAAAACCACGATTACTGAAAAAGTTCTTTTATTCGGAAACGCGATTCAAAAAGCGGGTACCGTAAAAGGCCGTGGCTCTAACCAGCACGCTAAATCTGACTGGATGGAGATGGAAAAAGAACGTGGTATCTCGGTAACTACGTCGGTAATGCAATTCCCATACAATGATTGCCTAGTAAACCTACTAGATACTCCAGGACACGAAGATTTCTCGGAAGATACGTACCGTACGCTAACAGCGGTTGATTCATGTTTGATGGTTATCGATGCTGCGAAAGGTGTCGAGGATCGTACTCGTAAACTAATGGAAGTAACACGTCTGCGTGATACGCCAATCGTAACGTTTATGAACAAACTTGACCGTGACGTTCGTGACCCAATGGAAGTGCTTGATGAAGTAGAGAGCGAGCTAGGTATGGCTTGTGCTCCAATCTCATGGCCAATTGGTTGCGGTAAAGAGTTTAAAGGTGTTTACCACATTCACCGTGATGAAACGATCTTGTATGAATCTGGCCACGGCCACGAGATCCAAGAAGTTCGTATCATCAAAGGTCTAGATAACCCTGAGCTAGATGAAGCAGTAGGTGCTGATCTTGCGGAAAGCGTACGTGAAGAGCTAGAGCTTGTTATCGGTGCTTGTCCTGAGTTTGACCATGAATTATTCCTAGCGGGTGAACTAACGCCGGTTTACTTCGGTACTGCATTGGGTAACTTTGGTGTTGACCACATGCTTGATGGTCTAACGAAATGGGCTCCAGCACCTCAAACGCGTCAAGCGAACGAGCGTGATGTTGAAGCGACAGAAGAGAAGTTCTCTGGTTTCGTATTTAAGATCCAAGCAAACATGGACCCTAAACACCGTGACCGTATCGCATTCATGCGTATCGTTTCGGGTACTTACAACCAAGGTATGAAGATGAACCATGTTCGTACAGGCAAGAGTGTAAGTATCTCTGATGCGGTAACCTTTATGGCGGGTGACCGTGCACGTGCTGAAAAAGCATACGCGGGTGATATTATCGGTCTACATAACCACGGTACTATCCAGATTGGTGATACCTTTACTCAAGGTGAGAGCCTTAAGTTCGCTGGTATTCCTAACTTCGCACCTGAGCTATTCCGTCGTATCCGTCTACGCGATCCACTGAAGCAGAAGCAACTTCTAAAAGGATTAGTTCAGCTTTCAGAAGAGGGCGCAGTACAAGTATTCCGTCCTATGCAGAACAACGACCTGATCGTTGGTGCGGTTGGTGTCCTTCAGTTCGACGTGGTTGTAGCGCGCTTGAAAGCGGAATACAACGTAGAAGCTATCTACGAAGGTGTTAACGTTGCAACAGCTCGTTGGGTTGAATGTGATGACGCTAAGAAACTAGAAGAATTCAAACGTAAGAACCAATCTAACCTAGCGCTAGATGGCGGTGACAACCTGTCTTACATCGCACCAACTATGGTGAACTTGAACCTAGCTTCTGAACGCTTCCCTGAAGTTCAATTCCGAGCGACGCGCGAGCACTAATAGCGACAGTTCTACATAACACTGTTGGATAATATTAAAGCCGAATTGCTTCTAGCATTCGGCTTTTTTGTTACACTAAGAGTACACCGTTTTGATGGAGTAAAGCGTGTTTGATCTCAATTTAGTAAAGCCATTCCTCTCTGTATATCAACAAAGATCGATAACCAAAGCGGCTGAATCGTTAGAGCTAACTCAACCTGCGGTTAGTGCTGCAATCAAGAGGTTTGAAGCGGTGGTAGGCTATGCGTTGTTCGTAAGAGTAGGGCGTTCAATAGAACCAACGTCAATGGCTCACAAATTGGCAGGTCAATTATCTGATGCTTTAGAGCTGATGGAAGGTGCAGTATCAAGAAAGCGTGATTTTACGGTTTATATGCCTGCGAATCTGCTCCACAAAATGCCCATGCTCAATGGTGTTCAGTTAGTTGAATCCCCAATTTCTGTAGAGAATGTTGTCGAGGATATCCGACTCAATCGAGTAGATTTAGTGGTCGATACTGGTTTACCTAAACAGTCAAGTTTAGCGTCTGAATTTGCAACTACTGATAGACTGCTTCTTATGAGTGATCCTGAAAACAGTCAATTTGGTGAGAAGATTTCGATGGATGAGTTTCTTGAAGCACGGCATGTAACCTTGAAGTTACTTCGACAAGATACTCAAATAGTCGACTTTCTTTCCGAAAAGAGCTTCACACGTGATGTGGCAATTGAAGTTCGAAATCTAACTAACTTGATCTTAGCAGTAAAAGGGACTGACTACATTGCTGCGGTTCCGGTTAGCATGATCCAATTAGCAAAAACCATTGGCTTACGGATTCATGAGCCTCCATTTTCAATGCGTCCTGTGGAGTTTGAGTTTTTCTATCACAAGAAGTATCAAACTAATGGGCAACACCAAGAGCTACGAGATGAGCTTAAACAGTTATTAAATAGCTAGAAATCGAAGGCTAAACCGAATTCCACATAGTTTTTGTTTTCAGGGTATATGGTGTAGGTAACGGACGGTTTTACGTACTTCAAGTTAAAGAATACAGCTACTTCGTGATAATGAATGTTGGTCCTAGTTTCATTTCTGATATGTCTAGATCTCGTAGTAGTATCATCTTTAATATAAAAGTCTTGGGTATCTTTTTTGAATCCGATTTCTTGGTTGAATTTGTAAAGAAAGTCAGCATATTGAATCGGGCTCCACAGAGCGCCTGCACTATAATCGAATGTGTCAGAAGCTTTATATGCCAAACATAAGTTTGGGAGACAAGCGTCGAAATCTCTATCCATATAGTTGTAGTTAATGTCACCGTTCAGTGTCCAATTTTCATGAATCAACTTAGCAACAAAAATGCCTGTTGTGATCTCATGTTCGCTGACTTTTACGGTGTTTTCAGTGTAGTACGTGTCCCCTTGCCAGAAAGAATATCCCAACCCTGCTTGCCAATAGTCTTGAGTATCAACCTCTCCAAAAACACGCAATTTATCATTGATTTGATAGTTGATATCAAGTGTAGCGACCGTTTTATCATTGTCTGGGTTTTGAGATAAGCTGACGGAAAAGATATCTGTAAAACGCTCAATAGATTCAACAAGGGTGTCATTTGCAGACGAGTAAAAAGGGAAGGTCAAAGCAAGTATTAATAGAAGGCGTTTCATGTTCAAATTCCGAATCGCTTTCCTTAGCTAGTGTGTAAAAACACCCGATAATAGCGTTCACTATTATCGGGTGAGCGGGTTCAACTCAGGTTGAATTTTAGCCGCGTAAACGTTGTTGAATAGCGGATTTAGCTTTCTGTAGTTTAGTTGGGTCGATAGATTGAAGCTTGCTACGGTCGATGTTTGAACCATCAAACACATGATCGTGATTCTTTGTTTGAATACGTACACCGTCATCTATTTTTGAAACAGTCGCAACCCATTGACCGTTGCCTTTGACTAAAGAGAATTGGTCAGAAGTAACATCGCCTTCCACACGAAGTAGTGTTTTTTCAAAGTCTCCGTTGCCAATAAATACGAGCTCGCCATCTTTGCGTTGGACAGTACCTACCCACTCGCTGGTGTTTTCGTCGATAATGTGGATTTCGCCGTTAATGATCTTAACTGTCAGGTCACGCTCTTCCATTTCAGGACGGTCTTCACCGAAATCTGGAGACCAACGAGGTGTATCATCAAAGTCCATATCTGGGTGCTCTGGAGAGGCTGGGAGAGTAGGTCGTGGGCTATCAATTACAATAGTTCCCTTGCCACTAGTTATCTCAAAACCACTATCCACACGCTCAACAGTTGCTAACCATTCGCCATTCCCTTTAACGATGGCTGCACTGCCGTTAGCTTCTAGGTCACCTTCAACTTTTACTAGAGTTTTTTCAAAGTCGCCGTTGCCACGGAAAATGATCTCACCATCCTTGCGTTGTACAGTACCTACCCACTCACTGGTGTTTTCGTCGATAACGTGGATTTCGCCGTTAATGATCTTAATTGTAAGGTCACGCTCTTCCATCTCGGGACGGTCTTCACCGAATTCAGGAGACCAACGTGGTGTAGCGTCAACATCAACGTCTGGGTGTTGTGGGAGATAATCCACATCATTGTCGCTATTGGAACTAGACGACGTGCTCAAAAGCCCTGCAACCAATGCAGCAGAAGCGGCACCAACTGCAGCCCAAGTACCGTTAGATTGTTTTTCGTAAGTGACGTCATCGATTGTGGCTGTCGTGCCCGGAGTTGCATTCGCGTATTGTTCGTTTAACTTATACTGAACAGAAGCATCGATAGCGTTCATCTGCCCGTCAATAAGTTGAAGTGTTTGTTGGTTTGCTAGCTCTACGTCAACTTGAGGTGCAGAAGCAAAAGCAGGTGCTGCTAATACGCTAGAAATTGATATGGCTAAGAGTGATGCTTTCATAAAGTAGGATCTCGTTATTGAATGGAGCGTCTTGCTATCAATGCCTCCTTGGCAAGTGCGTTTATTATTCTCGGTGGTGAGGTTTTCAACAATATAGCCAGCTAGTGTTAATGTATAAATTGGATTTATGCTTTTATGATATTTTGGCTAATCATTAGGCTTTTAAATGATTTGTATGTGTAGTTTGAGTTCTCTACTTTATGTGTTGGCTTTTCATAAGTATTGATAGAAGGCGCGAGGTAAATATGTTCGGTTGGATAAAAGCTTGGATTAGGAAATACGATAAGTGGTGTGAAGAGCTTGGGCTAACGCCTGAAAACAAGCGCAGTTGTGTTCCTTATCGTCGAGATCCTCAAGGGCAGCAAGCTGAGAGTGGGAAAGATGACACAGCAAACAAGTGATTTTCCGCTATTTGATACACATTGCCACGCAGACTTTGAGGCGTTTGAGCAAGGTTTTACCCATGAGCTGAGCATTGAGGGATATATCAAAGAGGCAAAACAGGCTCAAGTTGAGAAGTTACTCATCCCTTCTATCGGTCAAAATAACTGGCATAAGCTTGAGAAAATTGCGCAATCTCACCCCAATGTTTACCACGCATTAGGCTTTCATCCTTACTTTTTAGAGCAAGCGGATGAGATGCAATTTGAAGAACTTCACCAACTACTCGCATCAAAAACACGTCAGTGTGTGGCCATTGGTGAGTGTGGGTTGGACTTTTTTGTGGATGTGGAACAGGAGAAACAAGAGCGCTTTTTCATCCAGCAAATGGAACTTGCCAAGGCGTTTGACCTGCCTTTAATCATCCATGAGAGGAAGTCTTACAACCGACTTATCGAGCTAATAAAGCAGCATAAGTTCACCTTAGGTGGTGTGATTCACGGTTTTTCTGGGAGTGAACAGCAAGCTTTGGCGTGGATCAAGCTCGGTTTCTATATTGGCGTCGGTGGAACGATAACTTACCCAAGAGCGCAAAAAACACGCACAACCATCGCAAAATTGCCCCTTGAATGTCTGGTATTGGAAACGGATGCTCCGGACATGCCCATGTATGGAAACCAAGGAAATGTTAATCATTCCAAATATTTAGTTACGATCTTAAATGAACTTTTTTTGCTTAGAAAAGAGCCAAAGCAATCGATTGCAGCGCAAATTTGGCAAAATAGCCATCGCGCATTCGGTATATGTGAATAAAATCGAAGGTTTTTGTTTATCGTTTGCGTAAATTGCACTGAGCTTGTGATTTGGGTCACATTTGCGTGTGAATGGTACATGAATCTTCTACGAAAGTGTGAGGACGGCATTACTTTATTAGTGGTCGCATGAGTATAATTGCCTCCGCTTTATAGCCCCATTTTGTAACACGCCAATAAATAACTAATAAGGAAGTCATAAACTATGAGCCTGTTTATGAGCCTAGTCGGAATGGTTGCACTGATCGCAATCGCAGTACTACTATCTGACAACCGCAAAGCTATTAATCTAAGAACAGTGGGTGGCGCTTTCGCTATCCAATTCGCACTTGGTGCATTCGTACTTTACATCCCTTGGGGTCGTGATCTACTTGCAGGTTTCTCTGCTGGTGTAGCAAACGTGATCGACTACGGTAAAGACGGTACTGGTTTCCTATTCGGCAGCCTAGTTAACTTCTCAGTTGACGGTATCGGTTTCATCTTTGCTTTCCAAGTACTACCAACTCTGATTTTCTTCTCTGCACTTATCTCTGTACTTTACTACATTGGTGTTATGCAAATTGTAATCAAAGTTCTTGGTGGTGGTCTTCAGAAAGCTCTAGGTACTTCTCGCGCCGAGTCTATGTCTGCAGCAGCAAACATCTTCGTTGGTCAAACTGAAGCACCTCTAGTTGTTCGTCCATTTGTTCCTAAAATGACTAACTCTGAACTATTCGCAGTAATGTGTGGTGGTTTGGCTTCTGTAGCTGGTGGTGTACTAGCGGGTTACGCATCTATGGGTGTACCTCTAGAGTACCTTGTAGCAGCATCATTCATGGCAGCACCAGGTGGTCTACTATTCGCTAAAATCATCAAGCCTGAAACAGATACGCCAGACGACAACATCGCTGACGAAATGGACGGTGGCGATGACAAACCAGCTAACGTTATCGACGCAGCAGCAGGTGGCGCATCAGTTGGTCTACAACTAGCACTTAACGTTGGTGCAATGCTACTAGCATTCATCGGTCTAATTGCTCTAATCAACGGTATCCTAGGTGGCATCGGTGGTTGGTTCGGTATGGAAAACCTAACTCTAGAACTTCTTCTAGGTTGGATCTTCGCACCGCTAGCATTCATCATTGGTGTTCCATGGGAAGAAGCAACTATCGCTGGTTCTTTCATTGGTCAGAAGACAGTTGTTAACGAATTCGTTGCATACCTAAACTTCGTACCATACGTTGGTGAAAACGCTCAAGTTGTTGCAGCAACTGGTCAAGTGATGTCTGAGAAGACTCAAGCTATCATCGCATTCGCACTATGTGGTTTCGCAAACCTTTCTTCTATTGCGATTCTTCTAGGTGGTCTAGGTGGTATTGCACCAAGCCGTCGCCACGACATCGCACGTATGGGTGTTAAAGCGGTAATTGCTGGTACTCTATCTAACCTGATGGCAGCAACAATTGCTGGCTTCTTCCTATCTTTCTAATCAAGTAGATTTAGATATATAGACGCCATAATAATATCGCCCCGTAGCAAGAAATTGCTGCGGGGCTTTTTTGTTTTTAGGCCTAGTGATTCTTTTGAGATGAGCATAAGCATCAGCTTGAAGTCGATAATGGGTCTAGAATGTTTTTTTGAGATACAAACCGTTTGCGTTCTAAGGAGCACTACAATTTATTGATGGATACCTATAATGTATAAGCTAAAGGGATAGGATGTCTCTGTTGGCAAGAAAGTAACCTCGAAATCAACTCGAACGTTATTCTTCTGGGATTAAGCCAAAATTAGCGATACGCTATAGATGTTAGACACAACATGACTGATTTGTTGTGCCATAGACCAAACTGGTACTGTGCGGTGACAAGGATTGCAATTGGTAGCGAAAGTTATCAAGTCTTCAGGGAACCAAGTCCGTTCATTTGTGGCTACTGAGCATTACTAAAATATCCATCTATACTGGATGGAGGGCGAAGTAGTTAACTATTTGAATATATTGATCGGAGATAGAAATGAGCGATTTAAAAGCAGCAGCTCTACGTGCACTTAAACTTATGGACCTAACTACGCTAAATGACGACGATACTACTGAAAAAGTAGTGGCGCTTTGTCATGACGCGAAGACTGCAGTAGGCAACACCGCTGCAATCTGTATTTACCCTCGCTTTATCCCAGCAGCTAAGAAAGCGTTGCGTGAGCAAGGTACTCCAGAAGTACGCATTGCGACTGTAACTAACTTCCCTCATGGTAATGACGACATCGAAATTGCTGTTGCAGAAACAAAAGCAGCGGTAGCGTACGGCGCAGACGAAGTTGACGTAGTATTCCCATACCGTGCTCTTATTGCTGGCAACGAAGAAGTTGGCTTTGAGCTAGTTAAACAGTGTAAAGCAGCTTGTGGTGACATCACGCTTAAAGTGATCATCGAAACAGGTGAACTGAAAGAAGAAGCACTAATCAAGAAAGCTTCTCAAATCTGTATCGAAGCAGGTGCAGACTTCATCAAAACTTCAACAGGTAAAGTGCCAGTAAACGCGACTCCAGAGTACGCGCGCATGATGCTTGAAGTTATCCGTGACATGGGCGTTGCTAAAACAGTTGGTTTCAAACCAGCTGGTGGCGTACGTACTGCTGAAGATGCAGCACTATACCTAGCAATGGCTGATGAGCTACTAGGCGCTGAGTGGGCAGACAACATGCACTACCGTTTTGGTGCTTCAAGCCTACTAACTAACCTTCTTAATACATTAGAAGTGACAGACCAGACTGCTGATCCAGCAGCATACTAATATCCCAATCGGGTGTAACAAGATTTAGTCTGTTTGATGGAGTGGCGTTAAGTCACTCCACATTACCTCTTTCCCTACAAACCATACTCACTAGAGTTTGGGAGGCACTAATGTATCTACCTCAAGAAATTATTCGCAGAAAACGTGACGGTGAAGTCCTAACAGCTGAAGAGATTAACTTCTTCATTCAAGGCGTAGCTAAGAACACGGTTTCTGAAGGCCAAATTGCAGCATTCGCAATGGCTATCTTCTTTAATGAAATGACAATGCCAGAGCGTATCGCACTAACGTGTGCAATGCGTGACTCAGGCATGGTGATTGACTGGAGCCACATGAACTTTGATGGCCCAATCGTTGATAAACACTCTACTGGTGGTGTTGGCGACGTTACTTCTCTGATGCTTGGCCCAATGGTGGCAGCATGTGGCGGTTTCGTTCCAATGATCTCTGGTCGTGGTTTAGGCCACACTGGCGGTACGCTAGACAAGCTGGAATCTATTCCGGGTTACAACATTACACCAACCAACGATGTGTTCGGTGAAGTAACGAAAGATGCTGGCGTGGCTATCATCGGTCAAACAGGCGATCTAGCTCCTGCTGACAAGCGTGTTTACGCAACTCGTGATATCACAGCAACAGTCGATAACATCTCGCTGATCACGGCTTCAATCCTATCTAAGAAACTGGCTGCGGGCCTTGATTCTCTAGTGATGGATGTAAAAGTAGGTTCAGGCGCATTCATGCCGACTTACGAAGCATCTGAAGAGCTAGCGAAATCTATCGTTGCAGTAGCAAACGGTGCGGGTACTAAAACAACAGCAATCCTAACGGACATGAACCAAGTGCTGGCTTCTTCAGCGGGTAACGCAGTAGAAGTTCGTGAAGCGGTTCAGTTCCTAACGGGTGAATACCGTAACCCTCGCTTGTTAGAGATCACTCTAGCATCGTGTGCTGAAATGCTGGTGCTCGGTAACCTAGCTAAAGACTCAGACGAAGCGCGTGAAAAACTGATGGCAGTACTGGATAACGGTAAGGCAGCAGAGTGCTTCGGTAAAATGGTAGCGGGCCTTGGTGGTCCAGTTGATTTCGTAATGAACTACGATAACTACCTAGAAAAAGCAGACATTATTAAGCCAGTGTACGCGTTAGAAAGCGGTGTGGTATCAGCAATGGATACTCGTGCAATTGGTATGGCTGTGGTTGGTATGGGCGGCGGTCGTCGTGTAGCAACTGACAGCATTGATTACGCAGTCGGTTTTGATCACTTCATTCGCCTAGGTGAAGTAGCAAGTGAAGATAAGCCATTAGCAATGATTCATGCTCGTAACGAACAACAGTGGCAAGAAGCTGCAACTGCATTACAAAATGCAATCACTGTGGGCGGAGAATATACAGCAACGCCAGACGTTTACCGTCAGATTCGTTCTGAAGACGTGTAAATAACAGATATCGGTATGCCTCGCGTATACCGATAAACAGAGTTCTGGTGCAAAGAGCAATAAGTTGGTGAAGAAAATGAAAAGAGCATTTATTTTAGTTTTAGATTCATTCGGTATCGGTGAAACAGCGGATGCAGACAAATTTGGTGATGTAGGTTCTGACACTATGGGCCACATCGCAGATCATTGTGACCAAGGTCTTGCAGACAATGCAGATCGTAAAGGTTCACTGACGCTGCCAAACCTGTCTAAGCTAGGTCTAGCGATGGCTCACAAAGAGTCTACGGGTCGTTTTGCTCCTGGTATGGATGCAGACGCTGAGATCATTGGCGCTTACGGTCACGCTGCTGAGCTGTCTTCTGGTAAAGACACGCCATCAGGTCACTGGGAAATCGCAGGTGTTCCTGTACTGTTTGACTGGGGCTACTTCACCGACAAAGAGAACAGCTTCCCAAAAGAACTGACTGACCGCATCCTTGAGCGTGCAGGCCTGTCTGGTTTCTTGGGTAACTGCCACTCATCTGGTACGGAAATCCTAGATAACCTAGGTGAAGAGCACATGAAGACTGGTCTGCCAATCTTCTATACTTCTGCAGACTCTGTTTTCCAGATCGCTTGTCACGAAGAGACATTCGGCCTGCAAAACCTATTAGATCTTTGTCAGATTGCTCGTGAAGAGCTAGAAGATTACAACATTGGTCGTGTTATCGCTCGTCCGTTCATTGGCCCAGGTAAAGGTCAATTCGAACGTACTGGTAACCGTCGTGACCTTTCTGTTGAGCCACCTGCAGCTACCATTCTTCAGAAGTTGGTTGATGAGAAGGGCGGTAACGTTCACTCAATCGGTAAGATCTCTGATATCTACGCGGGTTGTGGCATCACTCAGAAAACCAAAGCAACAGGTATCCCTGCGCTATTTGAAGCAACCAAAGATGCGATCAATGAAGCGGGCGACAACACTATCGTGTTCACTAACTTCGTTGATTTTGACTCAGCTTACGGCCACCGCCGTGATGTTGCTGGTTACGCAGCGGCACTTGAGTACTTCGATGGTCGCATCAATGAAATCATCGATATGATGAAAGAAGACGATGTGCTTATCTTAACTGCTGACCACGGTTGTGATCCGACATGGCCAGGTACAGACCATACTCGTGAGCACATCCCTGTGATTGTTTACGGTCAGAAGGTTCCAGCCGGTTCTTTAGGCCGTCGCGATACATTTGCTGATATCGGTCAAAGCTTAGCGTCATACTTTGGTACATCGCCAATGGGACACGGTACAAGCTTTCTATAATAGTTAACGAAGAGAGAGGGAAACTTCTCTCTTCTTTTTTTGTTTTGAGATTAAGGATATTTTCAATGGCTACTCCACATATTAATGCTGAAATGGGTGATTTCGCTGACGTAGTTTTAATGCCAGGCGATCCGCTACGTGCTAAATACATCGCTGAAACCTTCTTAGACGAAGTGGTTCAAGTGTGCGACGTTCGCAACATGTTTGGTTACACCGGTACTTACAAAGGTCGTAAGGTTTCGGTAATGGGACACGGTATGGGCATTCCATCTTGTTCTATTTACGCGACTGAGCTTATCAAAGACTTTGGTGTGAAGAAGATCATTCGTGTGGGCAGTTGTGGTGCAGTGAGCGAAGATATCAAAGTGCGTGATGTGGTGATCGGTATGGGCGCATGTACTGACTCTAAAGTGAACCGTATTCGCTTTAAAGATCATGACTTTGCGGCGATTGCGGATTACAAAATGGTGCGCGCGGCAGAAGATGCAGCCAAAGCTCTCGGTGTCGGCGTAAAAGTCGGTAACCTGTTCTCGGCTGAGCTGTTCTACACGCCAGATCCAGAGATGTTCGAAGTAATGGACAAATACGGCATTGTTGGCGTAGAGATGGAAGCGGCTGGCATCTATGGTGTATGTGCTGAATACGGCGCAAAAGCTCTAACGATCTGTACTGTTTCTGACCACATCAAGACTGGTGAGCAAACGACATCAGATGAACGTCAAACGACTTTCAACGACATGATGGTTATCGCACTAGACTCAGTGTTGCTTGGTGACCAAGAATAATCTTGATTTGTCTTAGCTTGATAAGTTAACAGATAACAAAAAGCCCCGTTGCTGCCTGAGCGTCGGGGCTTTTTATTGGATTGCTGTATTTATTCTGAGTCTAGTATTTATTGTCAGCCTAGTGTGTTTATGAGCTTACATTTTTCAATAGTAAGTTCTCACCAGACTTAGTTGGTCTTCTGCGAATCAGCATGATGAACAACACGCCACTCACAAACCCCATCAACACCATACCGATCATGTAGCGATCACTTTTGCGGTAGTGGTGATCAGAAATCGCCGTCATCTTACCGGTTTCAAAAGTCACTCGAATAAAGCCGATGATCGTTTTCTCTGGAGAATAAATAGGTTCAACTAACTGTTGTCTGCCGATACTTGCTGTTGAAAGTGGTGTATCTAAGCCAAGAACCTCACGTACCGAGAGGGCTTTTTCGCTCGAAGCCAGTCGAATACCCTCTGCATCATAGATGGTGGTATCGAACACCAGTCGGTCTTGAGATAGCTGGTTAGTCAGATCAAGCAATCGCTCTTGGTCTTGTTGCGTGATCATCTTGCTGGCTGAAAGTGATGCCTGAGAGATAAGCAGCTTGGTAAGAGTTTCCAACTGTTTTGCTTGGATCTTCTCGTTACCTTTACTGATCACGACCGTATTTTTAATCGTTACAACGAACATGGTAGCCAACAAAATGAGGGCTAGCATTCGTAAAGCGTTACGTATTGAGAACAATGATTCATTCATGTTTCACGAAGCCTGAAATAAACAAATGTTATGATTAAGACATATTGAGACTTGCGTTTTCAAATTGCAATAGGTTAACGTTTAGCATAGTTAATTAGGAATCATACACATGGACGCTCAGAAATATCTGCCGATAAAAAGGCATACGACATTATTAACTCGACTCCCCGAGACTCGTTTCGCTTCTCAACTCGCTAAATCCAAGGCCAATTGGATTGTGTTTGGTGAGTACCTATCTCCACAATCTTTCGATGACATCGACTTTTTCACTGGCACTTACAACACCATCCTCGATACGTGGAAGGTTGGGCATTATGAAGTGGCTTTGATGTCAGGCAATCTAACGCCAGCACACGAAGAAATCCTCCAAGCGCTAAAGCTTGATTATGCTTGCCTTAGCGAGGTTCCAGACTTATCTAAGCCAGGTTTGATCGTGATGGATATGGATTCCACAGCGATTCAAATTGAATGCATCGATGAGATTGCCAAGCTAGCTGGAGTGGGAGAGTTAGTCTCTGAAATCACAGAACGAGCAATGCAAGGCGAGCTCGACTTTGAACAGAGCCTACGCCAGCGAGTAGGAGCACTGAAAGGTGCGGATGAATCGATATTAGAGCAAGTGCGTCAGTCATTGCCATTCATGCCAGACTTGGTCGGGCTGGTGAATACTCTAAATAAGCTTGGCTGGAAAACGGCGATTGCATCAGGCGGTTTTACTTACTTCTCTGACTACCTGAAAGATACCCTTGATCTAGACCATGCTCAATCAAACACGCTTGAGATCGTCAACGGTAAGTTGACGGGTGAAGTCTTAGGCGATGTTGTTTCGGCGCAGACCAAAGCGGATATCTTGGTAGAGTTGGCTGAAGAGTACGAATTGGAACTACATAATACCGTTGCCGTTGGTGATGGTGCCAATGACTTGGTGATGATGGGCTCTGCAGGTTTAGGCATTGCCTACCACGCAAAACCAAAAGTAGAGCAGCAAGCTCAAACTGCTGTTCGTTACGCAGGTTTAGGCGGTGTGCTGTGTATCTTGTCGGGTGTATTGGCTAAGCAACAGAAGATCAGCTGGCAAGCGAAACCTTAGGGGCTCTACCTAAGTGCTATTGGCGATGTATCTTATTTAGCAATAGTGGCTCAGACACAAAAAAAGCAGGCTATCAGCCTGCTTTTTCAATTTTCATGCTTAAGTTAATACGCCACTCGAGGCTAGCGTGTTAGCTCCAATCGAATCAGCACTTCATCGGTAATGTCCTCTATCTCGCCATAACCGATAAACGCCGTCACCTCATTCTCTAGCTTCTTAGCTTGATGCATACTGATGCGTGAAAGCTCTTCTAAATCCGACTGGAATAAACTCGTTAGCGGATTAAAGATAGGTGCCGTGGTGACTCGCAATACATACACATCACCTAAGTGCTGCGCTTTCTTGATGAATAAGATGCGTTCCTTTGCTGAGGTGAAGTCTTTGACCAACTTGGTGTGTACCGACTGGATTTTGTCGCCAAACTTCACTGCAGCAATGTACACGTCATGATGCTTAGGCTCCGCACCTTCAATTCTTTTTAGTGGCTCAGCCAACAGTGAGTTGGTGTGACCCTTGAAGATTGGCTCGAGTGAGAACTTTTGGTTGTGACCAAGTTTAGCAAGTAACGTTAGATGCTTATTCAGTGGGAAATTCACACCAATGATCTTACAGCGCAGCGTTGAACTTGGCTTATCAATGAATATTGGGTTACTGACCATCTTGCTCAACAAAATGTTGTGCAGTGATTCGAGTAGCGAATGTGTTGGCAGTATCTCTTGCTTCTTAATCAGCTTACTTTGGTTTTGATCGATAAGCCCATTAAGGAAAGCGATGGTACGCATTGTCTTGGCGTTCTCGGCAATAACCAACTGCACGTTGCGACCATTCGGACTCACTCGAATTACGTGGTAAGGCACTGTGCTCAGTGGCAGGTTCTTGTCATAGAGCTGCAGTTCATTGAAGTTCACTAATACCGGATCATTAATCTTGAGTACCATTGGGTGTTCAAGGCTAATGCTCAGTCCACGCTTCGAAATATCTAAGGTGTGTCCGTTCGCCGCTGCGCCATCTTGTGATGTAAGTTGCAACGGTGACTTAAATTGGTATCTCGGCTCTTTACGACGAGTCTGAGAGTCAAAGTAGATGCTTTGAATATTGCCGACGACAGTACGCGGGTGACGGAAGCGGTTCAATTCACTGCTTGGAATGCGTGGCTTTTCACTCAGAAGATAGTCCGCCGCACTTTCGTGATCGCCAATCTCTTGCAAGATTCCGCAATGAGTCAGTTGAGCTGAGCTTTGAGCCAGCGTATCCGAGTGTTTAGCTAATGCTTGTCGCTCAGTGTCTGAAAGTTCGAAAACCGAGAACTTGAACGCCTTCCAACTTTTACGTTTGCCACCGATGTGCCAGAACAGCTGTCTTTGTTCACGAGAGGCTTCAGGCAGCATCATTGAATAGAACAAGGTCTTGTTTTGGTGTTCATGGGTAAAAGAGTAGATAACGTTACTGGTTCCCTTCACTCCTGGTTTCGCCAACAGGTTCATACGTTGCTCGTTGAACAGGGTACCCAGCGCTTGTTGATTTCGTTCGTCGTGCCAATATTGCCATAATGGATGGTTGTTATCCGTCAGTAGGGCAAGCTTTAGTTCGCTGCCGCTGAAAAACAGGGGTAGGTTACAAGTATGCTTTAGATAGGTATGTTCGATTCCTCGAGTACGAGTTCGAATAATCCTATCTTGATTCTCATGGCTGGTTTTCTTACTGGTGCTATTTAAAGACTCATCGAGTAAGCGAGCCACAATATTGTTGTCGCTTACCTTGATGGTTCTTAGAAATTTGACCGCGTTGTTCTCATAAGATTCGTCGATACCCAAAACACGAAATTCAACCGCTTGGTTAACATCGTTTTCTTGGGACTTTTCGATAAGCTCTGAGAACTTAACGCTGATGATCTCGCCGAGGTTGTATCGAAAGGCGCTCGGTACTTTGAACTTTGCACCCGACGGGGAGATATCAACCGTTACACCATGTAGGCTTTGCCCTTTCGATGTGGTGATCTCGACCTGCGAGCTAATCTTGAGTCTGTTCTCTTGGCGTTTTAAGTCGTAACCTAGGTTAATAGCTTCCGCTTCGTACGGGCTATTGGCGCTAGTAATGTCGTGGTTACCTTGAGAAGATGTTTTAACAACGCTCAGAGGCTGAGTTCGCGGAGTCATTACTAACTCCCATGCGCCTTCTGTGTAACCTTTAAACTTTTTCGTACCACGTTGATATGCGTTTAAAGCGATATCATCGAGCCAGTGCTTACGGCCATCGAGAGTGAACTGACGACACTCATTATCAATACGCCCGCGTAAATCAATGCTCTTTGTACACGGAGCCATGATACGATTCAGTTCCATTTTAACGAGCAGCTTCAGAGACGGCGATTCCCCTTCTGTCATTTGAGAAAGAAGGAATTCGAAATCTTCGGCGTGGTAAGCCGGGATTAAACGTTCTGCTACAGATAGAATTTCAGATTGCTGCATACTTTTCTTGTTAGAATGGACGGTGCGTTTATGTTATCGACTAGTTTAAATCGATCTTTAAGTATAAGTGGTATGACTGCAACTTTTATTTTCATCCGTACGGTCAAATAAGTCACAAATTGACAACATTATTGTGTAATTGAGTAAATTATTGAGGTTTTATGGCGAAGGCAAAGCGAGCTTATGTGTGTAATGACTGTGGTGCCGATTTTCCACGTTGGCAGGGGCAGTGCAATGCATGTGGTGCTTGGAACACGATCACAGAAGTTAGGTTAGCCGCTTCACCTCAGGTCGCACGTAATGAACGATTGAGTGGTTATGCGGGCGGTGCAACTGAATCTTCGGTTCAAACGCTGTCAGAAATCGATCTGCAAGAAGTCCCACGTTTTAGCAGTGGCTTTAAAGAGCTAGACCGCGTACTTGGTGGTGGTGTCGTACCGGGTGCTGCGATCCTGATTGGTGGTAACCCGGGTGCCGGTAAATCAACGCTGCTATTACAAACCATGTGTCAGCTTTCTTCTCAATTACCGACTCTCTATGTAACCGGGGAAGAATCTCTGCAACAAGTCGCGATGCGTGCGTCTCGACTTGGATTGCCAAAAGAGCACCTAAAGATGCTCTCAGAAACGAACGTGGATAAGATTTGTCAGGTTGCAGAGAAAGAACAACCTAAGATCATGGTTATCGACTCGATCCAAGTTATGCACGTTGCGGATGTTCAATCTTCTCCGGGCAGTGTTGCACAGGTTCGTGAATCGGCAACCGCATTAACGCGCTACGCAAAACAGAATAACGTTGCTGTGTTCTTAGTTGGACACGTAACTAAAGACGGCACCTTAGCAGGGCCAAAAGTACTTGAGCACATTATTGACTGTTCTGTTTTATTAGATGGCGGAACCGATAGCCGTTTTAGAACGCTACGCAGCCACAAAAACCGTTTTGGTGCAGTGAATGAACTGGGTGTGTTTGCGATGACAGGCCAAGGGCTAAAAGAAGTCAGCAACCCATCCGCTATCTTCTTGTCTCGTGGTGAAGAAGAAACCTCGGGCAGTTCTGTCATGGTGGTGTGGGAAGGGACGCGTCCACTTCTTGTCGAAATCCAAGCGCTGGTGGATTATTCACAGCTGGCTAACCCACGTCGTGTCGCTGTCGGCCTAGAGCAAAACAGGCTTTCTTTGTTATTAGCGGTGCTGCATAAACACGGCGGCTTACAAATGGCTGACCAAGATGTGTTTGTGAATGTCGTCGGTGGTGTTAAAGTAACCGAAACCAGTGCTGATCTTGCGTTGGTGATGGCTCTACTTTCTAGTTTCAGAGACCGCGCATTACCAAAAGATGTGGTGGTATTTGGAGAAGTAGGCCTAGCGGGTGAGATTCGACCTGTACCGAGCGGACAAGAGCGTTTAAATGAAGCATTTAAACACGGCTTTAAGAAAGCGATTGTACCGGCGGCTAACATGCCTAAAGGTGGCATTCCAGGAATGCAGATCCACGGTGTGAAAAAATTATCGGAAGCAATTAATGCTTTTGATGAGTTGTAATTGAACTCACTTCAGCTACTCTATACAGCAGCAATTCAGCCTAACCTTAACGCCGATTAGGCTTTAGTTTAGCACTATAATTAACAATCATTTAGATTGTTACTACTGAGTGCCTTTTTCTATATGTTAGAAAAAGGCAAAGTTTTTTAGTCCCAAATGCATGCAAAGCTATCAGTCTTCACAGATTGTGATATACTCTGCGCGCATTTTATATCCTATTAACAGAGTAAGACAATGGCAGATTTATCGAAATACAGAAACATTGGTATTTTCGCGCACGTTGATGCGGGTAAAACAACTACCACTGAGCGTATCCTTAAGCTAACTGGTCAAATCCACAAGACTGGTGAAGTACATGATGGCGAATCAACGACTGACTTCATGGAACAGGAAGCTGAGCGCGGTATTACTATCCAATCAGCAGCTGTAAGCTGTTTTTGGAACGATCACCGTCTAAACGTTATCGATACTCCTGGACACGTTGACTTCACAGTTGAAGTATACCGTTCTCTTAAAGTTCTTGATGGCGGTATCGGTGTATTCTGTGGTTCTGGTGGTGTTGAACCTCAATCAGAAACTAACTGGCGCTACGCTAACGAATCAGAAGTATCTCGTCTGATCTTCGTTAACAAACTAGACCGTATGGGTGCAGACTTCTACAACGTTGTTGATCAAGTTAAAAACGTTCTAGGTGCAACTCCTCTAGTAATGGTTCTACCAATCGGCCGTGAAGACGAGTTCGTTGGTGTTGTAGACCTACTAAGCCGTAAAGCATACGTTTGGGATGACACTGGTCTTCCTGAAAACTACGAAATCAAAGATGTTCCAGCGGACATGGTTGATGACGTTGAGCAATACCGTGAAGAGCTAATCGAAACTGCTGTAGAGCAAGACGATGACCTAATGGAAGCTTACATGGAAGGTGAAGAGCCTTCTATTGAAGACGTTAAGCGTTGTATCCGTAAAGGTACTCGTGATATCGCATTCTTCCCAACGTTCTGTGGTTCTGCGTTCAAGAACAAAGGTATGCAACTTATCCTTGATGCTGTAGTAGATTACCTACCAGCACCAACTGAAGTTGACCCTCAGCCTCTAATGGATGAGAACGGTGAAGAAACTGGCGAACACGCTATCGTTTCTACAGATGAGACTTTCAAAGCGCTTGCATTCAAAATCATGGATGACCGCTTCGGTGCTCTAACTTTCGTTCGTATTTACTCTGGTAAACTGAACAAAGGTGACACGATTCTTAACTCATTCACTGGCAAGACTGAACGTGTTGGCCGTATGGTTGAGATGCAAGCTGATGACCGTAACGAACTAACTAGCGCACAAGCTGGTGACATCATTGCGATCGTTGGTATGAAGAACGTGCAAACTGGTCACACTCTATGTGATCCTAAGCACCAAGTAACGCTTGAGCCAATGGTATTCCCAACTCCAGTAATCTCAATCGCTGTATCTCCAAAAGATAAAGGCGGTTCTGAGAAAATGGGTATCGCTATCGGTAAAATGGTTGCAGAAGATCCATCTTTCCAAGTTGAGACTGACGAAGAGACTGGCGAAACTATCCTGAAAGGTATGGGTGAACTTCACCTAGACATCAAGGTAGATATCCTTAAGCGTACATACGGCGTTGACCTAACTGTAGGTGCTCCTCAAGTTGCTTACCGTGAAACTATCACTCAAGCAATTGAAGATAGCTACACGCACAAGAAGCAATCTGGTGGTTCTGGTCAATTCGGTAAGATCGATTACCGTATCAAACCAGGCGAAGCAGGTTCTGGCTTCAAGTTCAACTCTGTAGTTGTGGGCGGTAACGTTCCTAAAGAATTCTGGCCTGCAGTTGAGAAAGGCTTCGCATCTATGATGGAAAACGGCGTACTAGCTGGCTTCCCAACTCTAGACGTTGAAGTTGAACTTTTCGATGGTGGTTTCCACGCAGTCGATTCATCTGCTATCGCATTTGAAATCGCAGCGAAAGGCGCATTCCGTCAATCTATGCCTAAAGCTGGCGCGCAACTTCTTGAGCCAATCATGAACGTTGACGTGTTCACTCCAGACGATCACGTTGGTGATGTTATCGGTGACCTTAACCGTCGTCGTGGCATGATCAAAGATCAACAAGCTGGCGTTACTGGTGTTCGTATTAAAGCTGACGTACCTCTTTCTGAGATGTTCGGCTACATCGGTCACCTACGTACTATCACTTCTGGTCGTGGCCAATTCTCTATGGAATTCGCACAATACGCACCATGTCCAACTAACGTTGCTGACGAAGTGATTGCAAAAGTTAAAGCAGAAAAAGAAGCTGGTAAGTAATTAGCCCTTTTCTCAATTAGCTAAAAAAGCCCCGCAAGTGAAAGCTTGCGGGGCTTTTTATTGCTTGTAACATACTGCGAGATGCGAGATGCGAG
>NZ_JBFRST010000002.1:0-8542 GCF_041473705.1 Vibrio sp. 10N.222.55.B11 | reverse complement strand
TTAACTGATCGGCATTAGCCACCTTAGGGTAGCCGTTTTTATTTGTCGATTTAACTTCGTCGATGTTTCACGTGGAACATAAATCTGCGTGTTCGCTAACCAGAGTAAGCACTGTGCCAGTCTCTCCACACAGGATCAAAACCACGTTGACGAATCATTGACTCAACATCGGCAGCACTTCGCTCATCACTTATTTCAAATTGCTCGAGTTCTTCTTCATCAGAAGCATAACCACCTGGCTGGGTTTTAGACGCAGCCGACATACTGGTGATTCCCAATGGCAACACATTGTCACGGAAAGCTGCAGACTCACGAGTCGAGAGAGACAATTCAACCTCAGGGTTTAATAAACGATACGCACAGATAAGTTGAACCAACTGTTTATCACTCATAATCGATTTAGGCTGCAAACCACCCTCACACGGACGAAGACGTGGGAATGAAATCGAGTAACGTGTTTGCCAATAAGTACGCTCAAGATAGTCTAAGTGAGCGGCCACGAAGAAACAGTCGGTACGCCAATCTTCCAAGCCAATCAAAGCGCCAATACCTATCTTATCAATACCCGCTTTTGCCAAACGATCGGGCGTTTCGAGCCGGTATTCAAAATCCATTTTATTGCCACGCAAGTGGTGTTCCGCGTAGGTACTTGGGCTATACGTTTCTTGGTAAACAGTCACCGCATCTAAGCCGAGAGTTTTAAGCTCTGCGTAGTCATCTTGATCAAGCGGCTGCACTTCCATCGCAAGATAGTTAAATTGTGCCTTAATATTCGGTAGCACTTCACGGAAGTACTTCATCCCGACCTTGGTTTCATGTTCACCAGTCACCAACAATACACTATCAAACTTCATCTTTTTGATAGCGGCACTTTCAGCATCGATTTCATCTAAAGTAAGTGTGCGACGCTTAATGCGGTTCTCCATTGAGAAACCACAATACGTGCACGCATTCGCACATAAGTTTGAGAGGTACAATGGAATATACAACGACATTGTATTGCCGAATCGCTTGCGTGTGAGTGCCAACGATTGTTGCGCCATCTGCTCTAAGTAAGGTTCTGCTGCCGGAGAGATAAGAGCCTTAAAGTCTTCCAAGTCGCGTTTAGGTTTACTCAGAGCGCGCTCAACATCCGCTGCCGTTTTACTGAAGATGGACATACCAATGTCATCCCAGTTGAGCTGTTTAAATCGATCAACAAACGTCATAAGGACACTACTCGTCTAGGAATGAAGTTAGCGGACTAGAAGCAACCGCATGAGACACCTGTCCAGCAAGACCAGAAAGGTAAGCCATACGGCCAGCTTCAACTGCCAGTTTAAAAGCAATCGCCATATCAACGGGTTGTTGAGAAGCCGCAATTGCAGTATTAACTAACACGGCATCCGCGCCCATTTCCATTGCACGAGCAGCATGAGATGGCGCACCAATACCAGCGTCAACAATCACAGGGACGTTCGCTTGGTCGATAATGATCTCTAAGAAGTCTGCCGAAGCGATACCTTTGTTCGACCCAATCGGCGCACCTAGCGGCATAACCGCAGCACAACCCACCTCTTCCAATCGTTTACACAACACTGGGTCAGCATGACAGTAAGGCAACACAACAAAGCCATCTTTAACCAGTTGCTCAGCCGCTTTTAATGCCTCAATTGGGTCTGGCATCAAGTACTTTGGATCAGGGTGAATTTCCAGTTTGAGCCAGTTTGTGCCTAGCGCTTCGCGAGCCAAATGCGCAGCAAAGATGGCATCCTTCGCGTTCTTCGCCCCGGAGGTATTTGGTAACAAGTTCACGCCAGCATCAATGATGGGCTGTAAAATATCATCTTGCTCAGAGCGAATATCAACTCTCTTCAACGCCATGGTTGCCAGTTGAGAACCGGAAGCTTCGATAGCACTCGCCATTAAATACTTGTTTGCGAACTTGCCTGTACCAGTGAACAGTCGTGATTGGAATGTTTTATCTGCGATAGTTAACATGGTTAGCCCCCTGCAATAGCTTGGAAAAGAGAAATAGCATCGCCTTCATTGACGACCCTTTGTTGCCACTGACTACGCGGGACAACCGCATTATTGATAGCAAAGACACAACCCAGATCGGGTAGTGAAAGCGCTTGGATGATATCCGCTAGAGACGACGATTGTGCAACCTGTTCTGGTTGCTCATTGATAGAGATCGTTATGTTGCTCATTGGGTTTCTTCTTCTAAATAGTTAACTGTAGATGTGCAGCAAACGGGGCATTCACTATCTTGAGTGACACTTAAGTTTTGCCAGTTCATCGTCTGACCATCAAACAGTCTGAGCTGATGTGTTGCAACCTGGAACTCGCCAGTGCTAATACGTTGAATCGCTGCCAGTGCTTGGAGGTTGCCTATGGTGCCAACAACTGGGCCGATGATGCCGCTATCGCTACAACGTGTCGTTTGTGGATGATGACTGAACGGGAACAAACAGTGATAGCACCCTTTCTGATTCTGATAATCAAATACAATAAACTGGCCTTTCCAACCGATTGCAGATCCAGAAATCAAAGGTGTATTGCTGCCGAAACACGCTTGGTTAACCTGCTGGCGTGACGCAAAGTTGTCAGTACAATCCAACACCAAATCAGCGAGCATCACTTCAAGTTCAAGCTGACTGTCACTCATTCGCTGATTGATGGTTCTAACTTGACTGCGGCTATTGAGCTCAGTCAGTTGTTGCTTCATAGCTTCGACTTTAGGCGAACCTAACTGACTTTCTTTGAACGCGACCTGTCGTTGCAGGTTAGACGAATCCACACAATCATCATCAACCAACACGATCTTTCCGACACCAGAAGCCGCAAGATAAAGAGCGGCAGCATTACCTAAGCCACCACAACCAATCACTAGCACATGGCTGTTTAATAGGTTTCGTTGCCCTTGCTCACCGACTTCAGGTAACGCAATTTGTCGTTGATAACGAATAAACTCAAAATCACTCAGCATAGCTAGGCTCCTGCGCAACCTCTTCACCAATATTTGAAGGTTTAGGCGTCATCAGTTTTTCAAAAAACTCGATCACCTTTTTGGGGTCTTCCGCTAATGTAATCGCACGAACAACCGCCAAACTCGACACCCCACAATCCCACACCTGCTCAGCTGTTGATTGGTCAATACCACCAATAGCAACCGTCGGATAACCGATGAGTTGTTCTGTGTATGGGATAGTATCAATCAGCTGTTGATACAGAGATAAACAAACTAAACCCTGAGGCTTTGATGGCATCTGTTTAGTTGTTGTTGGGAAGATGTGGCCTAGCGCAATATAGCTTGGGTTAATCTGAACAATGCGTAGCAACTCGTAATAGCCATGAGTCGATAACCCAATCTTTATACCCGCAAAGCTCAACTGTGAGAGGTTTGATTCTTCAATATCCTCTTGCCCCAAATGAACACCAAAAGCGTCATGCTTGAGTGCAAGCTGCCAGTAATCATTGATAAAAACTTGAGCGTTATACTCACGACCAAGATCGATAGATCGTGCGACTTGTTGTTCTAAATCCGCTTGCTGTGGGTTCTTAATACGCAGTTGAACTGTGTTAATTCCAAGCTTGAGCAGCCTTTCGATCCACTCAACATCATCAACCACTGGGTATAGTCCTAGGCTACTCTTACTCAATTCCGGGAACGACAGTGATGTTCCTTGGTGCGCCCAACCAACACTAATATCCAGTCGCTCATCTTCGAGAACGGGAATAGGAAAGTTTTGATAGTTTGCTGGCCATGTTCCACGTGAAACACTAGATGCTGCGCGAGCTAAAACCAGTGCATCTTCTAATGGGAATTCCAACGCCAACAAAGTAAGTAACCAAGCAAAGTGGCCACGACTATCTAACTCCTGATGAGCTGGAGTTTCACTCTTGATAGCACGATTAGAATCTAGCTGTGACCAGATATCCAATGCAGCTGAGTCATCTAAGACACCGATATAGATGGTATTCGGAGTTTGTGCCAAGGCATCACGGACACCAGCTAGCACCACTGAATGACTGTAATAAACGATATGATCAAGCTCACTTGAGCGACACTCCGCCAATGAATCAACATCATGAGCAAAACCAATAGATAACGCTTGCTGAGCATCAACGATAGAGAAGCATTGAGTTGGGCTTACACCCAACTCAACTGCATCGGTTGCCAAGCCTTGTCGCTTAGCAACCAATAGACAGCTTTGCACCTCTCCCGTTAGCTCAATATTTTGAGATGGGATAAGAATCTTCACTGTCATTATTCCTCTAATTGAGCTTCTTTTGCGCCTACTGCTGGGTGATAAAGTTCAGAGCCAGTATCACGGAACTCTTGTGATTTCTGACGCATCCCTTCCAACGGATTATCAAGCATCTTAATCTCGATAGCCTGATCAGCAGCCACTTGTTCAGTGTCTTTCGCGTACTCTCGAACTTCTTGAGAGATCTTCATTGAACAGAATTTAGGTCCACACATAGAGCAGAAGTGAGCAACCTTGCCCGATTCTTGTGGCAGGGTTTCATCGTGGAAAGAAAGGGCTGTTTCTGGATCTAAAGCTAGATTAAATTGGTCTTCCCAACGGAATTCAAAACGAGCTTTAGATAATGCATTATCTCGGATTTGTGCGCCCGGATGCCCTTTTGCCAAGTCTGCTGCATGTGCTGCCAGCTTGTAAGTAATCAAGCCAGTCTTCACATCTTCTTTATTTGGTAAGCCCAAATGCTCTTTAGGTGTTACATAACAAAGCATCGCACAGCCGTACCAACCAATCATCGCCGCGCCAATACCAGAGGTAATGTGGTCATAACCCGGTGCAATATCAGTGGTCAGCGGGCCTAACGTATAGAAAGGCGCTTCATGGCAGTGCTCTAACTGCTCATCCATGTTCTCTTTAATAAGATGCATAGGTACATGTCCAGGACCTTCAATGATCACCTGAACATCGTATTCCCAAGCCACTTTAGTTAACTCACCTAGAGTACGTAACTCCGAGAACTGAGCCTCATCATTGGCATCTGCAATAGAGCCAGGACGTAGGCCGTCACCTAGTGACAAAGCCACATCGTACTTCGCACAGATCTCACAGATCTCGCGGAAGTGTGTGTATAGGAAGCTTTCTTGGTGATGTGCAAGACACCATTTCGCGATAATAGAGCCACCACGAGAAACAATACCTGTCACACGCTTAGCCGTCATAGGAACATAACGAAGAAGCAAACCAGCATGGATAGTGAAGTAATCAACGCCCTGCTCCGCTTGTTCAATCAAAGTATCGCGCATCACTTCCCAGTTAAGGTCTTCGGCTACGCCATTCACTTTCTCAAGCGCCTGATACATAGGAACCGTACCAATCGGCACTGGGCTATTACGTAGGATCCATTCACGAGTCTCGTGGATATTACGGCCAGTAGAAAGATCCATTACGGTATCGCCGCCCCAGCGAGTCGACCATACTAGCTTCTCAACTTCTTCTTCAATCGAAGAGCTTACAGAAGAGTTACCGATATTGGCGTTCACTTTCACTAAGAAGTTTCGGCCAATAATCATAGGTTCTGATTCTGGGTGGTTGATGTTTGAAGGGATGATAGCTCGGCCTTCAGCGACCTCTTTACGCACGAACTCAGGGGTAATTTCTTTTGGCAGGTTTGCGCCAAAGTTATGGCCTGGGTGTTGGTGATTAAGCTGTTCATCAGCGAACTTCTGACGCCCCATGTTCTCACGTATCGCAATGTACTCCATCTCAGGAGTGATAATTCCCTGACGAGCATAATGCAGTTGAGTTACACATTGGCCGCCAGTAGCGCGACGAATTCGAGGCAGGTTTCCGTAACGAAGGTCGTCTAGGGTTTCATCTTCTAAACGTTCTTTGGTGTAAACAGAGCTTACATCATCGAGCAATTCCGTATCACCACGCTCTTCAATCCATTGCTCTCGCAACTTAGGAAGGCCACTATAAAGGTCTATTTCATGCGTAGGATCGGTATAAACACCTGAGGTGTCGTAGACATGAATTGGCTCATTAGGTTCGAATACAGGCTCTTTTTTGCTGCCACCAACAAGGCTATCTGCGAGGGATATTTCTCGGACAGGGACTTGAATGTCCGCTCGAGACCCTTGGATGTAAGCTTTTTTTGAGTTTGGATAAGGTTGTACAGATAAAGAATCAATGAAATTCTTCGCTTCCAGTCTTGCTTGTTTACGACTCGACATAGCATTTTTCCTTGGCTTTTAGCCATTATTTATAGGGATAAAAATGCTTGACGGATAAGATGCTACAAGAGGGATCACAGCAAGAAAATGCAGTTGTGATCTGGAGATAGATCTCTAGAAGGATTCTAGTTAGATATCTACTCTTGTTCCCTTCGCAGGTATTAGCCTGATCAGGTTCAACGGATCCCGAGTTAACGGTCTCAGCCATATGGCACTCCGACAAGTACGATCGAGTATATAAAAACGGCTTGGATAAACCAAGCCGAGTTGTTAACAAATCGTAAGAAAGTTTTAAGACTTTATCAGAAGTTGGAAGCCGATCCATGCGGCTGAAATACTGAGAACCACATTGAGCAGTACATTGAGCCCCATCTTGAAGAACGCACCCTGCTGCATAAGAAGCACGTTATCCATCGAAAACGTAGAAAATGTCGTCAGGGCTCCAAGGAAACCAAGACCGATAATTTGTCTCCACGGCTCCGTCGCAACCATCTCATTTTCAAACGCGGCGATGAGCAATCCCATAATCAAAGAGCCAATTACGTTAACAGTCAGCGTACCGTAAGGAAAACCACGCCCTAACATCACAACGCATAACTCTGAAATCAAGTAACGTGAACAAGCACCAAACGCGCCACCGATGGCGATAAAACCTAGAATAGATAACTGACCCATGAATCCTCCCAAACAATAATCCCTATATTCTAGCTTTAACGCCGATAAAAGCGAGGGTAGAAACTAAGAATGCATGCGCAAATATTAAACGTTACAGGTGTCACTTAACTTCAATATATCCCATCAAACCCGTTTTCATGTGTTCTATAACATGACAATGATACATCCAGCGGCCAGGGTTGTCGGCTACAAATGCAGCTTTAGCTCGGCCATTTTTTCCAAGTAACACTGTATCAGTATGGAAAGGTTCTTCAACTTTCTTCCCATCAAGTTCCAATACAGTGAATGTATGGCCGTGAATGTGAATCGGGTGATGATATTGAGTGACGTTCTTAAGATCGAATATATAGGTTTTTCCCAGCTCTAAAGTCGCCAACGGTTCAGGGATATTATCTTTGCTCATCCCCTCCCATGCTCGTTTATTAGTTAGCCAAAACTTAGGCATAGATTTTCCATCTTTAGATACTGGAGAAACCGCCCCTTCCCATTCAAATAAAAAGTCGATTTCTTCTGCATTAGCCAAATCTAAATTGGGCACAGGATTAAGGGGTAAAGAAGGCAGAGAGCGATTCTCAACAAGGGTTGAATCTACAACCTCGAACTCACACAAAGAGAAAGGAAAGCGTCCTTTCATTTGAAGGACGCTAACTCGCCCACCGGCTTTGGGTGCTATCAGTCCAATATCCACTCGCATCCCTGGACCAATTTTATGTTGCGTCAGCTTATAAGGTGTTTTTACAGGGTTACCATCAATGGCAATCACCCATGCCTCAACCCCTTCGACAGCTATAGGGTAAGTGATCGTATTATCGACATTAGCGATACGTAGCCTGGTTGTTGCATGTTGTTTTAACTCATAGACAGGCTCATGTATTCCATTAACGCTACTCCACTCTCCTGGCGTACCCATACGAGCACTGAGTCGTGGGATCATTAGATCTTTCCATTGGCCTTTCTTATCTATATGCCAATGTTTAAGCATCAGTGCGTGCTCTTCATCAAACGGCACTGGAATGCTCTCCTCAACGATAATTAGACCAACCAAGCCCATACCAAGCTGCTTAACGCTGTTCATATGTGGGTGATACCAAAACGTGCCAGCATCTGGTGGCGTAAATTCATAAATGAATGTTTCACCTGGCATGATCGGTGGTTGGCTCAAGAAGGGAACCCCATCCATTTCGATAGGAATCCTTAAACCATGCCAATGAATAGTTGTCGGTTCTGATAGCTTGTTGGTAAAACGGATCGTTACCTTTTCACCTTGTCGACATCGAATCGTTGGTGCTGGAATCTGACCATTAAAGCCTAGAATATCAGTCTCAAACCCCGTCACGAGTTCAGCGGTTGAAGGCTCTGCCGTTAAGTCATAAACATACTTTCCTTGTTCATCAACCGACCGTTTCATTGAGCAAGCGGGCAGTACAGTGAGTGCAGATATAGCGAGAGATGATTGAATAAACTTACGACGGGAGATATCCATATTTGTTGCCTTTTAATAATAACGACTAAAATTTAACAAAATATTGAGAACAGTTCTCATAAAGAAGCGTAGTTTGTGCTGTTGGTTGTTTATAAAAGAGACTGGGATAAGTAAGCACTTACACTTTTAAGGCCAGGTTTTATTAAAAGCAGGAATTACCGACTAATACCAATTAAAGTAAA
>NZ_JBFRST010000001.1:75379-77551 GCF_041473705.1 Vibrio sp. 10N.222.55.B11 | reverse complement strand
CAATGATAAAATATATATTTAATCATTATTTTTATAATAATTAATTTATAATTTATAATGAAAAATTTAGAAAAGCGCAGTAATAATGTATATACAGAAGAGAGTTTTAACGAATCCCGCCCTCTGGCCAACTTTGAGTTCAAATGGCAAAACTTCGCCCTAACCTCCTTCTTTGGTGTGTTCGCTGGTATGCCTCTACGACTTTGAGCTCTGCCAATCTAAGTTATACGTTGGCCGAACACGGCATCCTTGTTAATCGTTCTACGATTTACAGCTGATTGGGGTATTGAACACATTTCCCCGAAAAATTCATCCTCCATCTAATTAGTAGACGATTTGGGAATCTTGCATGCCAATAGCGGAACTGGTTACATCTCAACAGAAAAATGTCCTCAGCAGTACTCATGTTCTTTAGGTTTTAAGCTCGTTACTTGATGGATTAGAGGTTGATATCGAAAGGGAAGTCCCACAAGATCCGTTGAGAGCAGTGTTTTATTTTCTCATTAGTTGCTCCCGGCCAGCTTCCATGACAGTAACCATCAACGATCTCATATGTCGTTTTTTTCTTTTTCCTATTTTGCTCAGAACCCCAGCAGAACACATCACTTGATTTGGCATTCACACATGCTCAGATTGTTACGGTGTTAACCTTAACTTCGCCGATCCCGCCTAGAACCTCTCCCTTTAACGCCCTCCTTAATTCGTGAAAGGGCGACCTTAGCCTACGTCAGACGTGATAAACTTTATAGCTCTTAGTCTTCTACAACGGCAAAAGGCAAATCATACGCTCCTTTTTGCATAACTTTTCGGCATAATTAAACCTAATTCTAGGTCGGAAAACCCCAAGCGGGCTAATTGAACTGGCCCCAAGTTTAGAGAGAGCTTTACCTGCCCTGATTCGAAAAGAAGAAATCTGAGGGTTGGGTGGTAACACTCACTCGATTACGACTTATGTCTTCCTCTGGCATAGAACTAGCAGATTCTCCCACTAAGTATTAGGCTCGTCCCTCTGCCGTGTATTGGACTCGCCCCGAAGGAGCCTCTGTCGCGTTTCTACTTCGCTTTCTACTTCGGATTAAAGAAGTTATTAAAGCCTTGGTGAAGATTAAGCACAGATTGCTGGAAGGCGATTGAATCATATTACTTCAACCATTGGTATTTACGCGATTTCTTGGCAACTGCAAGTAGTGGCTTGATGTCCTTTTTAGGATTCAGCGTGACACCATGCTTGCGGTGCATATGAGACTTTAAATGTAGAGCTTTGTTATACGCTTTTTTGTTATACGCTTTATAGCTATAACAGTTTCAACCGACTCAAATCTGTGCGTACCAGCTGTAACGAAAAACTCTCTGGCTATATCTACTTCCTCGCCATTCAAAAGCCTGCAGGCTATGCCGATAGGCTTTGTTGCGTAATTCAATAGAACTAAATCAAGAACCTACGATCTGATCAGCTACCTCCACTCTCACTCGTAGCTCTATGCCTAAACCTCGTTACAAAACAACCAACTGGCAGCAATACAACCAATCACTCATTAACCGTGGCTCTCTGACCTTTTGGATTGATGAAGAGGCGATTAGCGGGTGGGCGCAAAGCAAACAGAATAAGCGCGGTAGGCCACGTCGATTCAGTGATTTAGCTATCACGACAGCACTCATGGTGAAACGCGTGTTTTCTATGCCACTGAGAGCGTTACAAGGATTTATCAACTCGATATTTAGACTGGCCCATGTTCCATTAAGCTGTCCGCATTACACCTGCATCAGTCGTAGAGCAAAGCAAGTTGAGGTCTCATTTAAGACAAAAACGAAAGGAGCGATACAGCACCTAGCCATTGATGCGACTGGCCTAAAGGTTTATGGCGAAGGTGAATGGAAAGTCAAAAAACACGGGACAGATGGCAAGCGTAGAGTCTGGTGAAAGCTGCATATTGCAGTTGATACAAGCACTCATGAAATTATTGGAGCCGAGCTAAGTTTATCGACGGTTACAGATGGAGAAGTCCTCCCTAACTTATTGAAACAAACACGCCGAAGTATCCTTAAGGTGTCTGGTGATGGCGCTTACGACACGAGAGCATGTCACGCTGCTATTGAGATTAAGCGAGCCGTTGCGCTTATTCCCCCAAGAGAAGGGGCTGCCTTCTGGGAACGTGGTCATCCTCGAAATCT
>NZ_JBFRST010000001.1:3259-74668 GCF_041473705.1 Vibrio sp. 10N.222.55.B11 | reverse complement strand
CCTCGAAATCTCGCCGTGGGTTGCCAGAAGTTATACGGCTCAAATAAGTATTGGAAAGAGCGGTATGGATACCACAGACGTTCACTCTCAGAAACAGCGATGTATCGAGTTAAACAGTTACTAGGAGGACGATTGAGCTTAAGAAATTACAATGCGCAGGTGGGTGAGACTTACGCGATGATAAAAGCGTTGAACAAGCTTACTGGGTTAGGTATGCCTAAAGCTTGTCGTATTAACTAAGAAACACACGAAACGAAGTAGCTCTATCTCTAAATTTAATTACGCAACAAAGCCTATCCTCGCCCTAAAAGCGGGCGAGGATTTACGGAGAAATTGCTAACTGGAAATTGAGAACCTCAAAATTATCCTATAAAATTTATTCCTAACGAAGCCGCAAATTCCACCTGCTTCCAGCTCGATCTAAATCACGATCATTTTTAATCCGACCTAGGCGACTTGCCCCTCCCTCCTCTCCTCGACCACCTACAACCATAGCTAACATTTCTAATTCTTCTTGCGATAATAAAGGATGATTGTCAAATATAACTCGTTTCATTATTAAACCCCTAATTTTATTACTAATAATCTTAAAATTAAACAAAAGAAATTAATTTTAAATTATGATTACATTTAAAAAATTAATTAATAAGTTAATAAGTTAATAAGTTAATGTAAATTATATTAAAAAAAGAATAACCTTGAATTCTAATTTCAGCACCGAGCCTACTGCATAAATACAACGTTGCTAATCTTCTTTGAAAATAACGTCTAACGCCCAGGACTCTGGCTCTCAATGTGCCAAAGTTTTCTTGTCGCTCTTGAGCGGCTTTGTTGAAGCGCTCATTTAATCGCCAATTTTTGAGTTGAGAGCCTTTTCCTATATTCTTATCATACCTTGATGTATTCACTCTCATAATCATACCTTACAAACACAATCAATCCAGGCGTCAACACTTCAAAAAAACACACCTACCGACAAACCAATTATATTGCGTGACCGAGGGCGGATTGATATCTGATTATCAGGCGACATTATGGATAATTGGCAGAGTGAGCAACGCACTTATGATGGAACAGGCTCATCCCCAATACCCTGATAGCACAATAAGAGCGTGACATTATTTGAGACTGGTCTTCAAACAGCCCCTACGCCAACTTCAAGGTCTCATCGATAATCTATTAAAAAGAATGGGGGACGCAGATCTAGCCTGTCCAGACTATACCTCTCCTTCTAAGCGCTTATCTCAACTAGGTCTTAAGAAGCCCGCATTCAAATCCACATATAAACCGAATGAGGGGCCGTAGGGGCACTGTGTGAAAAAATTGATATAGATGCAGACCATGTTTCAGCGGATAAAATGGACGATACCGATGACGTCTAGGACGCATTATCGAGCAAATTTCCTGAAGCCGATATAATCATTCCTCCCAAAGATAATCTGCTTGCTGTCGACGCTCGCAATCCTAAAAGGATGAGAAATTTAGTGGCGTATCTGCATTAGGTCCCCAATTACACAGTAGAGACTTTGAAAACAACAACAGGAAATGATGCTAGCGGCATGATTTACACAGCTTGGTATGCCCGACAGCTACCGAGTCGCTTAATGATGTCAAAAGACAAAGTGGGTTGAGTACTGCAACAAAGCCACGAGAAGTCGAGAAACAACGTTTACTTCAAAACTAAACGAGACTTCAAGGCGGCGATAGACCAATTTTTTCTGTGACTCTTCCAGAGATCGCAGGCTCTTTGGCATCTCAGATTAATGATAATTTTTAGGTACTCAAACCTGCACCTTCAAGTTGATTCAATATATATGTGCTATGGGTGGGCTTTATTCTGTCATAAAAATCCAATTTTAATGCGAGTTATCTATATATTTCTGCTGCTTGCTTTGACATCATAATTATCTCTTTCAGTTTGGCTTTAGCGACCTCTTGCGCCATGTAATGCCTAACTAAAAGCAGTTAGGTGTTGAAAAACCCATCCTTCGATAATTAGTCTCAAGAACATCCGAGATCATAAAAGCAGTAACCTTCTTTATTTCACCTCCGCCTTTCTTTAAATCTCGAATTATCTCCCTACCATTTTCAACACTCGCTCTTTTAACCGCTCCCGGTCTATTAAGCCTAGTGTTAACAATGTTATCGGGGTCTGACATCACTTGAGATATGCTTCTTTTTTCTAATGCAGTCCAATCCTTAACCTCACTAATCACTACATTTTCACCTTTATATGAAGTTGAAAAGTATAATTTATTAGAATCTATTACATCTGAGCCCAAGGTATCAGAGGCACTTTCTAAAAAATCGTCATTGAACTGCAAAGCCTCTGTTACGCTACTTTTAGTACTTTCATTTGGAAATGGTATTTTACCTTCCTCAATATCAGCCAAAATATTTTTGTTCTTTTCAAGCATACTTTTTACATTCTCATATAGCTTTTTCCTAGCTTCTGAATGTTCCAAGGGTTTATCTAAAACTAACTTTTCAGTAGAGAAACCGACTTTTGAAAGCCTTGCCTCCCCATTTTGAATTATTATTTTCGGCCTGATCGAGTCTAATTCACTTGGATTTATTTTAGTTACATCAATTTCAAGACTCCCAGACATCGAGCTAAATGAAATTGCAGAGAGTAGCAATATCAAAAATGTATTTATAAGATATTTAATTTTATATTTTCTTCCCATCATGATTCACCTCTTCAAGGAGTAATTGGTCTATGGTAATCCGGGGAAAGGAGAAGCCAACCCATTGTAATTCCCCTCAATAACATCAGAAACTACAAAAGCGGATATTCACCTAACGTTCGGATTATTTGACTTAAAATCTCTCACCACACTTCTATCTGTTTAGCACTGCACCTTTAAGAACCACATTAGTATTTACAATGTTGTCTGGATAACATGACGCAAGAGAAATACGCTTGCTCTTAACCTTAGGTCGCTCGAACGTTAGACATCAAAATGGATTATCCTTTGATTTAATTAAACTAGTGCCTCTTCCTATAGTCTTGATTTTTAGTTAATCAACTCAAAAAAATCATTTTTAAAACTTTATCTAAGATACTTTTTCCCTGCTCCCATCACAATATTCGACCTAATTGGCGTGATGCAGGCGCATGGGTGGTCCTGTTTGAGAAACAGGAACCCATAAATTGATAGTGTCATCAAGGTACCTAATTATTTTATTATTATCTTCATCTAAAAAAGGAGTTGAGTTAAACGCTAGCCAATCAAAGTTTCCGCTTGAATATTTATGTACTTCTTGAGAAGAGTAATTTACGAGTTTACTGTTTTTATTTAGCGCAACCAGGTCGTCACGTAAATCGCTCAAGATTACAGCAGCGGCTTCATTTTCCCAATCACTTAACTTTTGTAGCTTCTTCACGTAATTATCGATTAATGCGCCCACAACGTTAAAGTAACTATTTTGAATAGAGCTAGTCATTTGAGCATAATCAATGAATCGTAATGATGTCTCATAGTTATCACCACCTTGTAGACTCATTAATGAAACAGCATCATTTAATGCAACATCTACCTTTTTCTTTAGGCTTCCATCAGCCACATGTTTATCGATTTTCTCAATAAGCGAATTTAATTTTTCTTGACTGATTGGCTTTAATGAAATTTCTGATTTATCTACTAATTTAGTATTAACCAGGTCTTTAGCTGCATGATAAGAACTCATAATTTTGTTTTTAAGGGTGGAATGTTCCTCTCCAATTTTCGAATATGCATCATTAATTAATTTTGTAAACTTGGTCTCATCAGTCACATCGACGCCTTGGCTAATTAGTGACTTTGTTATGGCAAAAATAAATGGAGCAACATCAATTTTGGATTTAATATCATTCATGACAGAGCCTTGAATTATTGAGCTTTCAATTGGCATAAATATCGATATAAAAATAAGAAAACCTTCTTCAATCTTTACCTCTGAATAATCAAGGTTTTTCAAAATATGATGCCCAAAATATAACCAAGAATAGTATTTTTTTAGAACATCATTATATGGGGCTATCATTGATTCCTGAAGACTATGGATAAATTTTGTATCTGTAAGCATATCTTTGAATTCAACAACAAGATGATCGCTATTGTCATATATTACATCTACTGTCCTCTCTAAAACTGGGAAAAATACATCATTCAACCAACGCATATTTGGTATTGCAACATTTTTTATCGATTTTGAAAATCGGATGCTGTTTGTGCCTTCATATGATGGATGGAAATTTGCATTATTTAATGGGACATGTCCGAAACTGCTTATGTATTTCTTCCCTGTCAATGAGGTTGAATACCAGTATTTTAAATTTTCCTTTAATCCGATTAGGTGGCTAATAGTTACTGGTAATTCACTTGAAACGAATTGCGTGGTTATTGGGGTGGATACTGTGTTATCTTTGAAATATTTATCTACTCTATTAGAGTAATTATCATTAATCAATCTATATGCTAATTTGTGGAAACTGTTTTTATATAATTCAACTGTTAATTCTCCAAAATGTTTATATTCATAATTATAAATCTCATCATTATCACCTCGGATTATTTTTTTAAGCTTTAGTAGTGATGCGTCTGTTTTATCAATTGCTTTTGAGTAGACACCCATCAAAGTGCGATCGGACTCTTCCATCTTGTTGATGACCCCAGCCATTTTTATATCACCATAAATTGCAATCCCTTCAGCGATGAGAACACCTATAACTGGGTTTATAGCTTCCGCAATTGACTCGGAGAAAATTGAGCCGATAACTTCCCCTGCAATTTCCGGGGCTATGTAGGAGCCCAAAAGAACGGCACCACCAGTGATTTCATCAGCATTTTTATTTTCTATGCCGTCAAGCAATTCTAATCCACCACTTACAACGCCAATAGCTCCACCAATTTTCTCTGCCAACTCCATTGCTCCGGTTTCAAATTCTGGTATAACCTCACCAATTTCTTCATTAGTAATCTTTTGGCCAATGGGAGTTTCTTTTTCTGATATCGGTGAGATGTCCTCTTGAAAATCATCAACCTCTTTTTCAAGAGTTGTAGTTTTACATGCTTCCCCCTCATCCAAAATAAAATAGAAAGAGTTAGCACTATTGGCAAATAATACCGCTCCGATTGATAGTCCAATAGTGCTTATTTTAAACTTCATTGTCCATTCCCCCGCCTAAAATATGATTTTTTGAAAATTTTGATGGAATTAAAAAATTGGTAAAACTGACAATAGACTATTTCAATCAATCAATAAGAACATTTAAATAATTTATGTTTTATTTATATTGAAAAATTATCATCTTTACTAATTCAAGGAAAAAGCATGAGCCACACCAAGAGTTTTTGACTCTGAGTTAAGTGAGAAAGAGCTTGCGGTTGAAAATGCAGCTAGAACAATATTAGTCAAAAACAAGATTATATGTAGTAAAGCGGAAAGGGCTTTCAATAAAGGAAATACAAAGGTGTTTGAAACATTATATAGTTCGTTAACTTTACCCAATTACATTCAAAGACCTTTCAGTTATGACGTAAGTGTTGATATAGGGGCGTCAACGCCAGTTTTTCCACTTAATGAAAATAGAACGTCCAATACGAGCCGATAATGACGAGAGAAGATCTGCGCCAAGCACTCTTCGAATACATCGAGGTTAATTATTACCGAACAAGAAGGCACAGTGCACTTGAATATCTAAGTCCAGTAATTTCTTGTCACTTAGCAAACCAGTCAGTCTGACAAGTGTAGAGCACCCTTATCAAATAGGAAAACACTTATTCATATGAAGGTAAGACAACTTTTCCCTCACCAAATTTTTGTGAAAGAAAAGACTCTACAAACAGTTACGCTTCCCCAATTTATAGACTCGTCGAAAAAAGATAGATAAGGTAAAGGCTCATTAAAACAAAGAAAAATCCTGCAATTTTATTGCCCCACTGTTCAATGTATCTTGACACTATATGTGCCCGCATCCAGTAACCAATGACAGCATACATCGAAAGCACTAGTGCCGTCGAAATACCGACAATCCCCAAACAGATCATATAATCACTGATATTACTATTCGTAAGGTCAACAAAACTAGGTAAGATAGAAGCATAAAAAAGGATAGTTTTTGGGTTCCCCATAGCTATAGATAGCCCGGCAAAAAATTCCTTTGTTGAGAAATCAGACGTTGAGATATCGGTTTCACTTAAATGAGGAGAAGCCGCAATAATTAGACTATAGCCTATCCACCCTAAGTATATGGCACTAACAAATTGTACGAAGTGATAGATTCCTTGGACGCCGTTCTGAGCAAGTGCCGTATTGATGCTAAAATATGCAATGCTAAAAAATAACATAGCACCTATGACAATTCCTAAGGTCGTTATTAAACCCGACTTAAGCCCGACCCCCATACTTTGAATCATCACTAGCAACACACTTGGACCAGGTACTATTGATAGTAGCGTAATTGAAGCTGTAAATAATAAGATTGTGGTAATGTCCATGCCATTGCCTTTTAATGGTCTGTGCCTACGTAAACCCACATAGGTTTAATATCTGCAACATGAAAGCCAAACTTCTCGTAGAATCTAAATGCTTGATTATCACCAAGTAAAACTTTTTGATGGAAGTGTTGGTATTTTTTCATGGTCTTGCTCATCAATTCACTGGCAATACCTTTCGATTGATACTCTGGAAGTACTAACAAATGGCTCACGTACACAACTAAATAGCCATCGGAAATAGTTTTTACTAGACCGACCAAGCGTCCTTCTGAGTAGGCGCAGTACAGTGTGTGAGCCCCATTAAGGGCGAGCATAAGTTCATCAAGTTTATGTGCCGAACTCCAACCTACAGATTGATAAAGTTCAAAGACATCCTGACGTTCAGGAAGAGTATTACAGGTGTATTCAATTATCATTATCAGATTTCCTTTAAGTTTCGATGTAAATAATCATTATCAATAAGTGGCCAATAATGCGCTGATTTTCTCGGTTCTAAGTGCTCACTAGATTTATCGAACAGGTGCCACTGTTCGTTTTCGTTGGCACTCATCAACGCATCAAGAATCAAAATATCGTGTTTCTCCAAGGTTGAAACCGATGATTTTGTGATTATCTGATCAATAATATTTTGGGGTTCTTTGTATTGTATAGAAACCTGACTTGGAAGAAGGCTCTCAAGCAGATACCTAAAATCGACTTTTTTACTAGGATAAAGAGCCAATATTTGGGGGGGATAAGAAATCTCTAATTTAGAATTAAAGATTGAGACTATCGCCGAGCAAGCTACATCGATTGGCGTATAAGATACATTACCATGGTTGATAACAAGTTGGTTTAGCGACTTAAAGACACGTAAAGAGGAAACTAATAAAGAATTGCTATTCGGCACTTTATATTTGTCTGATGGCATCAATTCCCCTACTCTCGAAATCGATACTTCTATATTAAACTTAGTGAGTTCTGTGACTCGCTTTTCTCCTTCAAACTTAGTCTGGGCGTACCCACTCACTTCAGCGCTCGAATTATTGTTTATCAATTTTTCAACAGCCAGACTCGACACGTAGTGAAATTTACGTGCGTTTGCACGAAGAGCAAATTTGCATACTTCTGTTACACCTTCTGCGTTAGTTAAACGTAATGCTTCTGAGCTCTTGTTTAAGTTAACGACTGCCGCCGTATGAAGAATATGAGAAGTATGAAGAGCCAACTGATCATACCTTTCCGAAGATAATCCCATCTTATCTTGCGTGATATCACCAGCTACGACTGTTACACGCTTCCAATCAATTTGATTCTCAATTTTGTACTGTTTTGCACAATCAATTAACCTTAACTTTGCGTTTTCGTCAGAACTTGCTCTCACCAAACAAGTTGCTTTATGACTACTCTCTACGAGCAATTCACATAATAAATGAACCCCGAAATAACCACTTGCTCCAGAAATAAAAACGGATTCAGTAAATGATAGGTGACTAACTGGTCCTGAATACATTTCAATATTGGTCCTGAATTCTTTAGTCGAGCTACTGGTAACCGAAGATTCCAATTCACTAATCGTTAATATACTGGCTATGTCTTTAGATGAGATCCTTTTCCCTAGCTGTTTTTCAATATCTATGGCTATGCAGAGCAGATTGATTGAATCAATCCCTAGTTCCTCAAAACTCTTTTCTGGCGCGATGTCAGAAGAGACACAATAGTTGGACAGAATATTAACAAGTTCGGGGATAAGGCTGCACTCTGCTTCAGTGTCCTTGAAAAGCTTCAGAAGACTGGCTCTCTCGATCTTTCCGTTGTTGTTTCTTGGAAAATCATCTACTTTTACTATTCTTTGGGGTATGAACTCCGAAGGTAAACTTTCAGACAACGTTTGGCGTACATCTTTTTCATCTACGGCCGAACTCCCAGTTACCACCGCCAAAATTTGTTTAGAGTTAGCATTTTCATCTACGGCGACTTTAGCGCATGAAATGCTTGGAATAGCCTCGAGCGCCATTTCAATTTCTGTCAACTCAAGACGAACTCCATTCAATTGGACCTGGCTATCTTCTCTCCCATGGAAAAATAAGACCCCATTCTCAAGGCTTCCTATATCACCCGTTAGATAACAGGGTTCATAATCGCCTGAACTACGCCTAATACTTCTAAACTTGAGAGTTGTTAATTCTGGAAGACCAAGATAACCGAGCCCTAAACCAACACCTAACACAGCAATTTGTCCCAAGACACCTGGTTTATTTATTTCGTTGAGTTGGTCGTCCAGCACTACATAACTAGTGTTGGCTATAGGAAGACCCAGTGGAACACTATTCTCCTCGTTCCCGTTAAAGTGATGAAACACGAAGCCAATGGAAGCTTCTGTTGGTCCATATGTATTAGTGACTTGGATCCATGGACACAATAACCTAATAGTTTTTATCAACTTGAGAGATACCTCTTCTCCCCCAACAAGAATATTCCTAAAAGACTTAAAGTAGTCACTCCCTCTGGCCCTAGAAGCCATATACTGTAGATAAACCCCTAAAACAGAAGGGACAAAGTCTGCCATTACAATCTGCTCTTCCCTGATAGTATCCAATGTTGCTTGTATATCAAGAATCCCTTCTCGCATTGGAATAACTACTTTGCCACCAGTCGTTAACGGCCACAACAATTGCCAAAGTGATGAATCAAAAGTATGTTTGCTATTTTGTAAAACTGCATCACCCAGCTCAAGTTGAAAAGCTTTGGACATGACGTCAAACCGGTTGGCTAACCCTGCATGCTGATTTAGGCAGCACTTTGGCTCGCCAGTGGTTCCTGATGTAAAAAAACCATACGAGATAGCTCCAGGTTCAGGTAATTCAAACGTAATATTCTGGGTTGGCAAATTTACAGTATGGTCGTAATATATACTCGTCTGACAGGCATATTGCTTGGTAGTAGCTATAACTATCTCGGAATCAATAGTCTTTAACATTTTGGCCATTCTGGCCTTCGGGGTATCTACATCTAAGGGAACAAAAGCACCACCGGTCATCCAAACCGCCAACAATGAAATAACATAGTCAATTCCCCCTTGTGAAATAATAGGCACAATAGTTCTTGGGGAAAGACCAGCTTCTAGTAACTCACTTGACAATTCCTGAGCATGGCATATTAAATCAACGTAACGTATGCTTTTACTACCTTGTTTAATCGCTACAGCATCAGGGGAGAGTTGAGATTGATGTAGTATTTTTTTTAATACAATATTAGATGACATAACTTACTCGTGGCATATGGTGTTTAAATGAAAGGCTATTAATTGAGCTAACTCAAGTATTTGCTGCTCCGTGTGTTGACTACAGAAGAACAGTGGCTCTTCTATCGTTGGTGGAATTAAATAGCCCTGCTCACAGAGTTTTTGATGTAGCGAGGAAAAAATGGTTTGATCTTGCTTCTGGACGTCATCCAAAGAGGTGAGATTAGTCAACGACTCAACAAGTATTAAGCTAACCAATGGTCCTTTCTTTACAACATTGAAGTTGATACCGTACTCTTTAAATTTGTAACTCAACTCTCTTGTAAAAACGTCAGTAATCGCGTCAAGTCCTTCATAGACACTTCCATCTTCTAATGAGCGTAACGTACTAATCCCTGCGGTCATTGTCAGTGGATTCCCAGCGAAGGTCCCACCTTGGAATACACCACCTTCATTACTAACTTGCGCCATAACAGAATCTGAGCCGCCATATGCGCCAATTGCTAGACCACCACCTATTATTTTGCCAAATGTTGTAAGGTCTGGATAAATTCCCAACTCATTTGAAACCGGACCAAACCCAAATCGGTATCCAGAGACAACTTCATCAAAAATCAGCAGTGAATTTTGTTTAGAACATAATACTCTCAGTGTTTTTAAGAACTCTATTTGCGCTGGCACTAACCCCATATTAGTGGCAACGGGCTCAATGATCACTGCAGCGATTTCATCACTGTACTGGCTAAAAATCGATTTAATCTGCTCTATATCATTATATCGACAAGTAATTGTGGCGTTTTTGAAACTTGAATGTATGCCGTCCGTGCCGAAATTATCAGAAATTTCCTTCTTATTAGCACCACTTAATATAGTGTCACAATGACCGTGGTACCCACCGGAAAACTTCACCACTATTTGTTTCTGTGTAATCCCCCTAGCTATACGTAGGGCAGTCATTACAGCCTCAGTACCGCTGCAGGTGAAACGAACTTTGTCTATGTGCTTTGAAGAGTTAACTATTATCTTTGAAAGCTCAGCTTCACTCCTATGAGTTAAGCCAAGTACCAATCCCCTAGATGCCTGCTCTTTGATCGCGTCAACCACACAATCGGGTGAGTGACCCAGCAAACAGGGACCTAACCCCATTATAAAATCGACATAACGAGTACCCTCAGAATCCCAAATATATGAACCACTCGCTTTATCAGCTATGATCATTGGCGTGGTTACTTCAGAGAATTTTCGCCCTGGTGAATTTGCTCCACCCGAAATGTAAGTGGCGAGCTCCTTGATAATAGTGTGACGTGATCTGTTACTGTGCTTCATAATGTCGTCCCTAACTATAGATATCTAGAGTTGTCTCAATGGACAGCTCTCTTTCAAGATCACTCGTTGAAGCCCAATCCATATTAACGATCAATCGACGTGAATCTTTTGTCAGAGGGTGCACTCTGTGTAATGTCGTTCCGGATTTGAAAAAATAAAAACCGCCCTTGTTGAAATGATAAGACTCAATGGCATTATTAGTAATGACGTCATAAACCGCGGGATTTTTTTTATCCCACTTAGTATTATGAATACATTGCGTGAACCCACCACACGACGCGTCCGGAATATCAATTAACCAAACAAGACCGAAACTGAAATCGTCCCAATGCCACCCATGAGTATCACCTTTCCGCTCAAGTAATGAGATTGCAATTTGCTCATCTTCAATTGGGCATTGGTGAACGATTTCACCAGCTATATGTGAGAGAAAGCGTCGGAATGGTCTAGAATCATAAATGGCGGCAATTAAAGGCGAATTTTCACGGCAGATGGTATTTCCTACTGTGATCATGTTACGTTCGGTATCCGAAGTTTCTTTGACAACCAAACTTTTTCGCTTGCCATAATGTTCCACTAAGTTTGATGCTTCCTCACTCAATTCAAGCCACAAATTTTCTGGCAGTATATCGGCGATGCAAACCAGAGGCTTTTTTGAAAATTGGGATTGAAGCTTACAAATATCTGCTTGAGTTAAACTGTCTATAAAATTCTGAAAAGCAGCGTCAATCCTTGATTGTCCATATTGCATGATGAATGTATCCTCATAAATTAAAGTTTTCATGCTAGATTCGAGTTTATAAAAATCAAAGAATAACGCTTAAATTCCGTTTTTTAATGAGGGAAGATAACTATTTATCCAAATTTATCTGCAAATGAATAAACAATTTATTACGTCTGAAAAATATACCTTTGCAGTCATCTCTTAAGGCGCGACCCAGAACAACGATAACAATACAAATATAACTAGTTGGAGTTTCCACTCAAATATCCTTTGAAACTATAATAATGACTAAAATAAATGTGACGACTGTAGTCATCTTGATAAAATGCTTAAAACCCATCAATTAAACAATTAATTTATGATTTAATTTATTCCCCTCGGTTTTTTGCGCAACTCAATGGAAATAAGTCAGCAACCTATGATCTGAGCAACTACATTCACTCTCCTTCTTAGCCTCATGGATTGATGAAGAGACGATAAGCAGGTGGGCGCAAAGCAAACCGAATAAGCGCGGGAGACCACGTCGGTTTAGTGATTTAGCTCTCACGACAGCGCTCATGGTGAAACGCGGCCACTGAGAGCGCTACAAGGATTTATCGACTCGATATTTAGACTTGCCCATGTTCCATTAAGTTGTCCGCATTACACTTGCATCAGTCGTAGAACAAAGCAAGTTGAGGTCTCATTTAAGACTAAAACGAGAGGAGCAATACAGTACCTAGCCATTGATGCTACTGGCCTTAAGGTTTATGGCGAAGTTCTTCCGAACTTACTGAAACAAACACGTCAAAGCACCCTTGAGGTATCTGGTGATGGCGCTTACGACACGAGATCGTGTCACGCTGCTATTAAGATTAAGCGAGCCGTTGCGCTTATTCCCCCCAAGAGAAGGGGCAGCCTTCTGGGAGCGTGGCCATCCTAGAAATCTCGCAATGGGCAGCTAGAAGTTATACGGCTCAAATAAATATTGGAAAGAGCGGTATGGTTACCACAAAGCCTATCAACAACTCAAAATCAAAAAACGGATAATTATTAATTATTAATTACCCTTCAACCTCTTGCGATAGCTGACAAGAAGAAGCATAAAGACGTCAGGTTAATAATCGCCCCAATAATGATGAAAGTCGTTTCACTTAACATCTCAGCGCATTCAAGCCGACCGCATTGTAATAATTGAAGGAACTAAAAAGATGTCACTACGTTACGTCATATTGACGTATTTAAATGAAAACCCCCACTCAGGTTACAGCGTCACCAAAGAAATCAACAAATCCCATTATTGGAGCGCCGTCCTACAGCATACTTATCGAGAGATTAAGGTATTGCACAAAGAAAGATGGATAGAAGCGCATGCGAACTGTGCTTCAAAAGGCAACGCTTTCACTATCACCGAACTTGGTAAACAAGCGCTAATTAACTGGCTATCGACACCGGTGGCCACCTGTCAGCATAGAGATTCGTTTTGTATAAAATTGATGAATCATTCTCTCGCACCAACAGAATTAAGCCGTGAGATAGACCTCAGCATCAAAACCACCCTCACGGTATGTCAATATTACGAACGAACCTTGAAACAACCGCAATTAAACGCTCGTCAAACCCTTATCCTCAAAAAGCGACTCGCAGAAGTTCAATTGAATTTGGATTGGTTCCAAGACATCCAGAAGACCTTGTTTTGAAAACGTCCACTCAAAGCAAAGTCGTTAAAAAAGAAATTGACCACATCGCCAAATACATTACACCTCAAGTTCATTCTGGCCCCGTCAAGCACGCACCCAGAATGAACTTGAAGAGAACGACATCAGCCAAAATATTAAAATAGTGGGATTGATTCATAATAAGGAGAACACCTCATGGACAAAAGAACCGTACCAGCCCATCAGCGCATGGAAATACCGCTTAAACCCAACCACGCCTTACCATATCCAAGTAAAACCGTGCCAGAAAAATTAAAGCAGCAGACCAAAGTTCGTCGCCGCATTGAAGACATCCTTGAAGCCCAAGAATTTGATGCGCTTTGGAAGGATGGGTGAAATAGAAGACAATAAAGCACGGCCGCTTTGTCGCGTAATTCAGTTGAGAGACCATTTTTCACCGTTTGATATGCTTTTTAATCAATACGACAGGTTTCAGGCATCCCAAGCTTCTACAGCGCTTTGAGCATGTCTAAGTTTATGAAAGTAAACGTTTGTGATAACCAGACCGCTGTTTCCAATACTTATTGGAACCGGACACCTCCGGGCAACCAGCCGCGAGATTTCGGGAGGGGGATGAGCTCAAACGCGAGTTTAATCTGAATTGCATAGTAACAAGACCTCGTGTCATAGCGCCATCGCCAGATACCTCTATGAGACTTCGGCGTGTTTATTTGAGTAAGTTCGGGAGCACTTCTCCACCGGTAACATTAGATAAACTTAACTCAGCAGCAAGGATTTCCGGCGTCTTGGTATCGACCGCTAAGTGTAACTTTCGCCATACTCTAAGCTTCCCATCTGAACAAGGTTTTTTACTTCCTACTTACCTTCACCATAAACCTTGATGCCTCTCTACTCAATGGCTAGGCACAGCATTGCGCCTCTTGCTTTTGTTTTAGATGAGATATCTACCTCTTTTGCATGGCGAATGATACTTTTGTTATGTGGGCAGCTCAACGGAACATGAAGCTAGCCTAAATATTGAATCGATAGACCCTTGCAGCGATCTCAATGGCATAGAGAAGACTCGTTTCACCATTAACGCAGTGGTAGTAATAACTAAATCACTGAATCGACGTGACCTACCACGCTGGTTCTGTTTGCTTTACGTCCCCCCACTTATCGCCTCGGGACCTATCAGAGCTAATAGGAACTAATACAGGTAAAGGAGACCTCTTTTTATTTGTACTGCAATTTATCTAACTCATAATTGTCCGTGCGACCTGAAGTCGTATGAAGCGTTGTTCACCACGCAGAGTGAACCATCTGTATCACCAGATGACCCTAAGAGCCTGAATAAAGCAGCGGCTCTGACAACGTAACGAAGCTTGGTCGTTAGGCTGTGCGGGAGCAAAATCGTGAGAGGATGTTCCTCCTGATAACCTCAAAATCGGGTGAGTGCTAGGGAGTCAATATGATGAATGTAATGTGAATCCATTTAAGGCGCGTTATGTGATGAAACAGCGGAAGTGGTTAATACGCTGTAGCCAAAAGGCAACGAGAGTCGGAAAGAGATTGGACAATGCTCTTTCGTGGTCATTGTACTCTCCGCACCATTGTGGGCATCTAAGTTGACATTTTTACGCGACATACGGAACAGGGTAAGCCTGTATACCTCCCTATGGGAAAGCTACCTGTGAAGGTGGCCGATAGGTATGCAGGTAAAGGAGGTTAGAGAAAGCAAATGCCGCTTTGTAATGAAGTGGATACAGGTTTATATCTGGCGCGAAAGCGAGCTGACTTCTAACTGGTCTCCCGTTGCGAAAGAGTTTGAAGAACTTTATTGAAGAAGAAAAGCAAATGATGATTTCGAATGAAATTAGTGCATCTTCTTACAACGAACCGTGGTCTCTCAATTACTGAGTGCTCATTGGCGAGGTATTAAAGCTTCAAGTGCGTATCGCAAAGGTAATTAACACGAAGAGCTAATGTTGCGATCAACTTTTGGTCTCGCTCTAGTCCTATAACGATTTAATTACTGGGTGCTTCACTGTGCCTTTGTGGAGGCTTGAGCCGTATGCAGTGAAAGTTGCACACGGTTCTGAGGAGGGTGGCACCTGGTAACAGGTGCCGTCTATCCGACATTTCCTTTCGGCTTGAAGAGATTTGGCGGATCAAAACCAAACTAGAGATTGATAGTAGTTGGATGTAGCTTGCGTTACTTAACTGAGCCATTCTTGATAACAAACTAAGATCGAGTGATTTTCTCTACTTCCGGGGTTGCGAGGTCTCTTCGCAAAATAGGATATTTAGCCGTGTTAAGCAGATTCAGAGAAAAACAGACCTTGAAGTTCAATTTGAGAAAAAGACAAGAACTCAACAGAGTCTCATGAAATGGATTTTGATGACTTCCAACAGCCAGCAATTTTCTTTTCCAAGCCAAATGCGAAAGCAACAACCGATTAAGTATATACAGGCTTAAATTAAAAGTTGGAATGTTCGATTTTCTTCTTTGATTTGTAGGCTTTCATTGAAATTTTTAAGACAAGTTGTTCTTGTTTCGTTGAAATGAGCTGCTTAGTTAAAGCTTTGTGGTGTAGGTCCGTGATAAAGTTTTTTTCCCAAGGCGTAAGGCGGTCAAACCTTAATAAAATAGTGTCATTTAGTACATTGAACAACTCGTATTGGCTTTTATCCATTCGACTGCTGAGCATTCAATTAGAGCACTTAGCTAGAGAAATGACGTTAAGGCTTTCTACGTTATCATTTTTGCCTAAGGTAATGATTCGATAAGAGACCCCCCTCTCTAATAGTGGTCTTATTTCGATGTTGTCACAAAAACTAACGGCGACTTTTTCTACTAAGCTGTCCATATTCAAAGTTTTCTTTTTTACGAAAATAAGAGTGACACTATTGCCCTCTGACTGAGCATTTACGAGTGTGATTGAGCCTAACTCTTGTGGCAGTTGGCTTGAGATAACCGTCGCTCTATAATCGGCAAGCCCATTAGATTTTATTGGGCTTATCTGACAACCGTTAAGCATGACACTGACGAAGAAAATTACTGTTGTTCGTAGCATTATGCGCTTCTTCTCCCTTTAGGTGCCTTAAAATATTTATGGATATAACGTGAAGACATAGAAGATAAGAGCGCACTGTAATCTAAACTGAATGTGACTTTTTCCCCTACAAGTAGTGGTTTCTGTGAGGATTCAAGGACAAAGTGATCGCTAGTTGAAGACATGATCTTAATCCCATTCGGAGCCTTAAGCCCGCTGACACAAACATCTTGGCGGCCTAATGCCAGAATAGCTTGTGATACCTCCCCTCTATCTTGAAGGTTTTCTTTTTCACCAAAAGCATTTAACCCCCGACTTCCCCAAGGCAAAGTCGGTTTAATCTTGGATTCAATCACTTCAGCGGTCAAAGAAACCGCATCCGTATGTAAGCCTTTGATATTTTCGTGCTCTAAAGGCTCACAGCCTAAAAAAATTGCTTCTCCTATACGAAGGTTATTGACTCGAGTTAAGCCTGTTCTCTGAAGAGCCCAGTTAACTGAAGCAGAATTACCCCCTGAAATAATTTCTAGATTGACCCCAAATGTAGCTTCAATTCCATCGGCAAGATCAGAAAGAATATTCATATTTTGTTCATTTGGAGCGACGCCATACCGACAGGCTAAATTCGCACCAATTCCTTTTATCGTGATGTTCGGTAAAGAAATAATCTCTCGGATAAAATCAATCACGCGATTCGGCATCACACCTTCTCTGAGATCGCCAAGCTCAACCATAATAATGATACCGTGACGGCAATTTTGTTGTTCCGCTGCATGTGAAAGCCTCTGAATTACTTCAACTTCAGAATTTAAACTCATATCACTGTATTTTATTACACTCGCCACTTGACTTAGCATGGGCGTACGTATCAGCATTTTAGGGATAGCAATGCCTGATTCAGTCATCTTTTGAAGGTTTTCCATTCTTGAATCGGCTAACATTGTTGCGCCAGCATCAATAAGAACTTGTGCGATGATAGGGTGGCCGAGGAAGACTTTTGTTACAGGTGTAACGGATATATTTTTTAGTGAGAGCTGAGTGATCAGGTACTGAGCGTTATGGTGAATCTTCCCACAATCAATGTCTAATCTAGGGCAGTTCACCCTTTTGCGGCCAGTTTTCTTGCTATCATAGGGAAGGCTGACGTTACGATGTGCAGTAGATGTTCGACAGGCTGTGATAATGCATCAGTAACCGGTATACCAAATTCGGTAGTGTAGCTGTCTATCGCACGACAGGTTTCATCTAAAGACATATCTTCATGATTCAGTGTTAGTCCAATAACATCGGTATTAGAAAACGTTTCGATAAGATTGATTTCTGAAGCAATCGAAGGCATTGGGCAATCAGGAAAATCACTACGATATAAACGTTTAGGAGCATGTTGCAATATCACACCCGCTGGACAACTGCCACGTAAGATAAATGCGCTGGTTGAAAACGCAGGATGACTCAAGGCTCCTTGCCCTTCAATAATAATCAGGTCCGGATTTTCTTTTTCATAGGCCTGTACAATGACAGATTCCAACTCACCGGCACAAAATTGTGAAGGGACAGCATCGAGTGCAACGCAGTATTGTGCGCCTTGCATAATACCTGTTTGACCAGTGGCAATCAGAACGACGTTAAGGCCTTTTCTAGTCAGTTCATTCGCCAATATTGTTGCTGTTGTTCGTTTTCCTAGCGCGCAATCCGTCCCCATTACAGCAATTCTCGGACATTTAACGTTGTGTATTTTGCCGCTAAACGTTTTCAGATCGCCTTTACTTTTGGGTTTGCGAGTATCGAATATTCGAACGTTATTCTTTAAGCTAGCTTCTAAAAATAGAGGATCATCAGTTAGGAATTCATGCAAGCCATTTACGATGTTCATTCCTAGTGACATGGCATTTAAAATGATGCTTTTATCTAAGTCAGATAAAAAACCACTTGATGGCGCAATGCCAAAAATGAAGTAATCGGGAATGCTTTCCGCGTGAATGATAGCTTCTTCAGCATTGGCAAGGATCGGTATTCCATTGGCTTTGTTATCAAGTACTTCTCCAGCATCTAAGCCGGCAGATACACTATCAATAACCGATAGAATACGATAGCTTAATGAATGCCTCACTAGCCCATTAGCGGTTTTACCATCAATTTCACCGAAATTACCTTCGCAATATATAATTGCCGAAGGGATGACAGGTTTCACTTTCTGAGCAAGTGGTAGGCAAGGAGCAATATGAGTTACATTGTAGTTGGTTTTGAAATTTTCAATTCTAGTGAATTTGAAGATGTTTCTTAACTTTTGGGTTGAAATGGACATAATTAAAGCCTGCGGTGAGGCTTAGGAGGGCAACTAAGGAGTGCCGAGATGCGAGTTCGGAAAAGAAAAGAAGTCCCTACTAAGCGGTAGGGATAAAAACCAAGGTAACACACTTACCAGACTATTGTTGGTTAATATTAAGACACTTCTGCGTCTATCACTTTGAAAATTAGCCCTTACTAGAGTGAGTTATCGCCCGAGAATCGACTCAATTAACATCCTAATATCAACACAGATACCTAAACCGTTCAACTTCCTCATCAGTACGTGTTGGCATTGCTTTGATAAGTCTTCCTCTGCGCTTGGGAGCTCGTCTGTTTAGGTTTGGATGCTCTCACTTTTCGATTTTTAGGTTTACTCATAAACTGACCTGATAATATTCCACGAATGACTTCCCCTATCGCCTCAGAAGATAGCGATACTTGCGCATCATTCACATGGGCAAACGAAGCGTTGACGGAATACGCTTATGACCTAACAACTGCGGTGCCATTCATCATTTTTGACAAAAGACCATCTCAGCCCCGTCACCTCTTAAATTAGACAACCCATTAAAAGGAGCAATTTTAGCACCTTAAAACGATTTTAAGCTGCTTTGGCTCTTCCATACTTAAGATGTGTGATTAAGCTATTTTTTACGGTTTTGCTTAATGCCATCACAAGGATTCTCCATACAAGACGCTGCTGAACAGCATACTTAAAAATAGAACGAAGCACATCAAGGTTACGGTTGGCAGCGCCAGCCTAAGTCAACTAAATTCATCAAATCAACGTTGTACATGGTATGAATCAAGGCTACTGACGGGATAGCACACAAACTCTGGCAATAAATGTCTTTTCAAGGCACTCCTTGCTGTCCCTATCGAATCAAATTTCCATGTCGTGCACACCATAAACCATACATGACTCCTTAACCAATTCATCAAATTTATTGCAGGATTATTAGACAAAAAATCCCTTTATACAGAAACCAGTTCCAACGTGTTCCAATCTTAGCCGAGTGGTTAACTCGCGCAGCTCAAGAATCTACCTTACCGCCTTTTGACCACTTTTTTCTTAATTCAAAAAGAGTGGCAAGAGTTGAAAATGGCGAGTTGGCTACATAACTGTGGAAAAATCACGACACCCGAAGGTGTGGTCAAAAAAGCAACAAAACTGGAAGCGATTTATAACCGGATCCACGAAGTAAGAATACGCTTCAAGCTTCTTAAACGTGAGGAAGAAATTACGAAATTGAAGTCTTTGGTGCAAGCGTATCCAGTTGGATGGTGAAAGCAACTAATAGAAAATTGTGAACAGTTGAATCAATATTTTTAATTTTTAGCTCAGCTTAATTTGGGAGCAGAGTTTATCACACCAACTGAACCTAATATCGTCTCACGAATGTGGACTCTAACCTTAAGTAAACAACTCGGTACATCTTCAGAAGAAATGAAGCAGTACACGAAAAAAGATAAATACCCAGCCGAAGCAATATCAGGCGAATAAAGGATAAATGCACAACTTAGGTATTCAGAGCGGCACGTTAACAGAGAAAGAACGGTTTATCATCAACGATCACATTGTTCAAACCATCCATATTTTGGAGTAGCTACCGTTCCCACGACATATTCGAAACTTGGCAAAAATTGCGGGAGGCCACCATGAGAAAATTAATGGTAAGTGTAACCTATGGGCTTAACGGGCTCAGAGATGCCTCTTACCACAAAAGTCATGGCCATTGCCGATCTCTTTGAAGCGTTGACCCTGCTCTGTTCGCTTTTTTTTTAAGTTCGAGGGTTTGTAAACGTCTTACTGATGACTATTTACAGCCTGAGCAAATTGATGAAGTAAACATTAACGATTATTTAACGTGATATCGACGTTAAGAGCCTGTTCCTAGTCGTCATAAAGAGAAGAGGCCGATACGCGAACGTTGTTTCTCTCGTCCTTTCTACTTTCTTCGCAAACGTAATCTTCTCGCATCGGCTCAAAACTTGTTACGCCGTCACAATATATAATCCTGACACCTTAACCTAGATTGCCTTCTTCTAGTCTTATGGAGTCGGTAGATTCGAAATCCTTAACGAGCACCTCATGTACCTAAACCGCCTTTACGGTGGAGTCAAAATCGGTCGAATTCACCTAGATATGTCTCGGCGGATCTTGTGGGACAAACTGTCATGCGGCCTCCTAAAAACTGCATCGAACATAAAAACAAAACCCAGTACACTTAAACGTCCCCTCAACCGTTTTCATGAAACGTAAAGCTGGAAAAAACAAGCCCTATTTTCGTGCCAACCCCCTCATTACAGCGCTGCAAGATGTGTTTTCTTTCCATCTTGGTGGTGTAAATGATCCGGCCTACATAGCTATTGAGCTCCAAATAGCACAAATCATGAAAAACCAAACCGGCTTTCTTTTGCGCGAGCTGAGCGGTAATTTGCAATGCATCGATGGTATTACGCGCCATTCAATCGACTTTGGTAACGTGAATAATGTCCCCTTCCCTCGCAAAGCCCAACAACTGGTTTAGCTGTTAAATTTGAACGTCGGACGTTTAGTCTTGGGTACTGACACGGACATAGACAATTTTCATGAAATAAGCCTAGAGTAAAACCAAATTTGGCGCCTAGTACTGTTGCCATTATCCGACACAGCATTGAACCATCCAGTTGCAAATTCTGATTAGCAATATAGACGATGATTTTATTTTCCATGCTCACTTAGAGTGCTTTGAGCACTTGTGAGGTAAGACGTGCAATACGGCTGACTTCTACAAACACCAAATTACCTATCCCAACCTTTTTGGTAGAGTCATAGAGCCCGTGCTTTTAGTTTGCTACATATTGGTTGTCTGAAGAGACTCCTAAATATGCGTAGTTCACCATGTTTTCACCTTAAATAAGATTATCTAAGGTAGACAAAAAAGTGAACGGATATAAGAAAGTGCGAACAGAGTCAGACAAAAAGACAGCACCGAAATTCGGTGCTTTTTGAAAATGTGAGAGCTAGCTTACAAAACGTCTCTGAGGTTTTTACGCTCTTCAATTTCTTCTTGTTCCGGGATAGTTCCAGGCAGCGTAATTTTTTTTGGATTTTGCTTAATACTTTGCACCGATCGAACAGACTTAGACGTCTTGGATTTCAAACTGAATACCTGTGGATTAATCGTAAGGTTTTGTCTTACTTCAACCGCAAACCCTTGATTTTCATTTTCAGGTAAATAATTACTCTTAAGGTACTTAATCGACAGGAAATCCTTGTTTCTCTTTAACGTAAATAAGCACTTTGTTAATCGCATTATCGACGTTAAACCAGCCCCAGATGCCATGGTAATTTCTTGATTACCACGAATTTCCTCTTTATTCACATGATGAACAAGCAATAAACTAGCGCCTGATTCACTGGCAAGGCTTTGGAAGACATTTTTGATTAAGCGATCGTGTTTGACTTCCTCACAACGGCCTATTGACTCAGTCACGGTGTCTACTATCACTAAATCGAATTCAGAGAAAATTTGTTTGAGTTGTTCTAAATACTGCTTATGTTCTACTTTTTCTTGTGCAGAGCTGTCGGGCGGGATCACTATCGGTTCAATGTCCGTTAAAAAATGTAGATTTTTTTTTAGCTCTGACTTAATGGTGGCAGTGCAATTAACCAGCTTTTCTTTCATTCGAGATTGAATCACGCCAGCCCCGTCTTCTGAACTCAGTACCAAGGTTTTAGCCGGTTTGTCGGCCGCGCTCATCCCTAGTAAAGACATTGAAGAAGCGTGTTCCATCGCAATACAAAGTGCAAGGTGAGATTTACCGACATTCGGTGCGGCAATCAACATACCTACATGCCCTTTGAGTAAGCCTTTTATACTGAACTCTAGGCTTTGGCTCGCAGGTGAAGACATCAAGCTATCAAGAGATTGAGTAATCATGATTTACCCTCCCCAATATAAAAGATCTGTATACCATTACCAACATCGCGAAATTGAAGACTAAAATCTTTTTCAATTTGCACGGCATTGGCCAACAAATCTTTTCTTAGATCGCTCCGGAAGCTATGGCTGACTTTAGAAGCAATAGACTGAATGTAACTATCGAGCGCCCATTCAAACTTTTTGTTATGTAAAAATTCTGCTTTGTGCGTGGTAATGTATTTTAAGAATGAGCGAACTGACGGTTTACTATAGTTGGTCATTTTGTGTTGTTCTAATCGATAATAGTAACCATGGTCGCGTATCGCTTGTAGCAAGCGCATGTCTGGCACTAAGAATACATGGTTAGTTAGATTCTTACTGTTTTTACGGCCGGTTTTGAATTTACTTCGATCACAATAGAAACGGTAATCTTGCACAAATTCTAAGGGCTTTTTGCCTACAACGTTCTGTTCTTCATCGAGTTCATTAATCACCAAATGAGCCGTTGCCAATTGAGTAATACGACGCTCAATTTGATCGTAGTTCGGACGAGTTGTCGCCATTCCCATTCGGGTTGCTAGCTCATACATACTCATCGATAAAACGGTTGCATCCCGGTCAATAAAAGAGTCGAAACCATCTTGTTGAGTGTCAGAAATATCACCATCAGAAATGGTTTGATATACTTGGGACCAATTTAAACGAGATCCCGCTTCATAAGAAGCATCGTCGAGTTGAATAGTTTGAGCATAGGCCAGCATAGTCTCGAGGATATCGCGATGAGGTTGTAGGAGATAATCTACATGTAGATCAACCCTGAAGCTTTTCCCATAGCTATTAATATTAACACTCTCTAATGGGTGATTTGGATCTGTACCACCACTCTGAGCAATTTGAATCAATTTTGACTGCATCGTTGAAGTCAAACGAGAAGCAGGATGAAAAATAGTTGCTCGAGAGAAAAGAATCGATGAGATAAACCGATTTTTTCGGTCTTCTTCATTAATAACCGTCAGGCTAGAGTTGGATGATAACGTCATGATCATTACCTAAGAATGAGATAGTATCATTTTAACAGATAACCTTACTTACCTCATCAACTTCGGTAGATGTCTATATTATTTCGGTAAATATCTATAGCTCGTCACATAAATTATGTATAAATATCGGTAAATAACTACTTTTTTCGGTAAATGTTTAGTTACTTCGCAATGATCAAACTATGTATTTAATTCATAATTTATCTAATGCTTTGATCGTTTTATAACCAATTTAGGTTAATTATCATAAGTTAACTTAAATTAATGATCTTACCTTTTTTTTAGATCGGCTAATGTTAATACTAAAAAATCTTATTTCGGTAAATGTTTATATTTTTGATCGTTTAATATCAATATAAAATCGGTAGATGTTGATATTGAATCGGTAGATGTTGATATTGAATCGGTAGATGTTGATACATTTAGATGAACTCTAAGAAACTAGAAACTTTAGGATCTAGTTTCAAGATATACCAACTTCACTTAGGCTCAGTCGGTAACCCAACAACTAACATCAAATCTCGAGAGATTTTTGATGTTAGTTGTTGGGTAAATGTTAGTTCTCTAATAATTTTATGTCTTACTCTTAATGTTTAGCTATATTTTTTACCAATTGCATGTAATTGATAAATGGGTTGGGTTTGTAGTGGTCTAATGATCTTAGGTACTAAACTAGGTGGTAAATCGCTACTATTAATGCGGGCTCTTATGGTGAAGATCTTTTTCGTTTTTTAGATCATCCCAGGCTGTAAATCAGTTTCATGCATTACTCGTCACTGCGCCTGACTGAATTAAACGAGCTTGCTATGTCTCCTCGATTTTTTATGCAGTCAAACCTATTTATCATTTAAATCTACTTACGAAAAGTTTCTCTCATGCGAACTAAAGAAAGAGCTTCAACATTAATGGAACACTTTGGTGTGATCATGTGTAGCTGCGATATTGTTGGTTACAGCATGTGCTAATCTACAGAGGTTAGGCAAAGAGTTTGCATTTACCTAACCTCTTTGAAGTGAGTTCGTTACAAACTTCATCAGGAAAGACATCCTGACACCGATGACAGTAGTTTTGATAGAATGAGAAGGATCCTAAGACAAAACTATATGTAGCGAAGAGAAGCAGAGGGACTTTCGATAAGAGAAACACAAAGATTTTTGAAACGCTATATCGTTTGTAAATTTCCCTCCATTATATTGAAAGATTTTTCAGTTATGATGTAAGTATTGACATGGGATCGTCAATGCTCCCATGGAGAAGTTATTCATAAATTTGAAAATCGAGTGGACACAAGCTCAGCCGCTATTACCTGATGAGCTACTACAATCGGCAATAGCCTCCTCAAGCAAATGATGAGGCCTATAGATTTAGGATTGGACAAAGGTTGATTCGTGTTGTGATGAGTTGTGTGTGTTGAGCTCTGATTATATTAATGACAGTGGGATTAATTTGCCTTGGGAAGAACCTTAAGTGCCAACGCCAGAAATCAAATATTACGAACTCTCGAATTTCAAAGGTTAAGTCAATAATTATAATTTACCGCCCCTTTCTCTCACTCTTGGATAGAAATTGGCTTCAGAGGCTATTTCTACTATCGTCCCTGAGAAGATTAACTTTAAAATCGACTTAAACCTTGTTGCGTAAATGAAATCCAACTTTGACGAATGTGTTCCTGAAGCTTGCTCTGAAATTACTGATTATTAAATTGAAATTGTCGGTAGGTGCTGTTCCACTCCACAACCGAACAAGCTCGCGAACGTTGTAGGAATACCAATGTCATGCAACCACGCTAACTTTGTAGCAATCTTTATCAACCCTTAGATGGGAAATTACGTTTATCGCTTAATTGGGCTTTATCTTTCTTTAGAGGCAAGAGTATAGTGGTCCAATAAAATTGGTCACGGTTTTCAAGACAATCAATCGTTCTGAGCCAATGAGTGTCAGAACACCATTATACTGATATGGCCTAAGTTGGCTGGAATATCTAATTATGTATTGGATGATTTTTTGAGTCTCTGCAAAGCTGCGATAATTTATTGCGGGAATCCACTTAGTATTTAAGCTTCTAAAAAACGTTCGATTGTCGCCTACTCCCTGCAATTTTTTCGTCGAGATAAGTTTTTTATCTGGAAGCACCGCAGTAATTGATGATACTTTCCACTTATTTAGTGACAGCCTTGGCCGCTGCGGTCCATGATATTTTTAGGTTTCCGACGAGCTTGTAAGCCATCGATAAACTTTATCTCTTGTCCGACTGTTAAACTATCAGCAGAGTCGTGGTTTTTTTAATATTTTCCCCGTCTTGAAATATGTTTATACATTGAGGACTAATTATGACCATCCCAAATAAACACTACGTTAAGAGCACTCAGCGAGATTACACACTAGGCTTTAAATACAGGTTGTGGATACCATTGAAAATGGAGAAATGGATTATTTAGTCAGTTCAAGGAAGAGCACGATGCCGAAATCACCGAGGGCGGCAAGAAGCCTTCGAAAAGAAAGTAAGCGTAATTAGGGCTTGTTCGTTACGCGATATTTATCTTTAATGTGTATATCAGAGAGAAAAATTGTCAAGGTGAGCTTGCACTAAGGCGCTTCATGTCTCGACTAGGAACTCACAAGCTTCACTTCTCTTACTAAAACCTCAATTGATAGCTAAAGGAATAAAGCTGGGCCGCGATGTTTAGTTTAACTACCTTCAAGAAGAGCGGTTGCTGGTTAAGCCAAAATGGAGCTACACCAAAACAATGAAAAAGGCATTGAATGAAAAAACATCCGAATTTGGTAAAATAAATGTTTTCTTCAAAGGTAGAGGAGTTTTTGGTGAGCTACATGACTTATGTTCAATCTGATGAGGGCGTTCATTAGTTGTCATTGTCAACGGACGCCTTCATTCGTAAGATGAACAGGCCAAATAATATGTATGAAAAAACAAAAAATTCCGTTACAGGCTTGCTAAAAATCGTCAACCTATTTAAGACGAGATACCTTCTTTTAAAATTCACGAATTTCTAGTTGTTCAGATGTCATAGGTGAGGCATTAGGGCTTTCTCTCGTAGATCTGTCTAGCGAATAGCAGAACACCGCTTAGCTTTAATTTCGATGTTTGAAGCCACATATGCCAAGCAGATGAACTGTTCTCTTCTAATACTCTCCTACCCTGCCCTCCTACCAGTATCCAAGCACAATGTAGTGTCTCAGTCACACCTTAATTACCGGTGTGATTTACGCTGTGGTATCGACGCTTCATGTTGCTATTTTTTTCTGGTGCAACCGACATATAAAAATCGAGGTCCAAACTCCTTGGTTACTCGCTGTCTCGCCTTTACTTTGGTTTGGGATAACCAGGGGGCTTGGGGCAATTTATAACTGGTGACCGATTGAATACGTTATTTTAGCTTGGGTCGGAGTGGTGTGTGTTGTCTTTTCGCAACTCACTGGCAATATTAGTTTCGCCCTTTTCTTTTTGATTGGGTATCAAGAAGGTTTGATGGGCTTTTATAGAAAAACAGCTTTAGATTGATTTGATTGTGGGAAAATTTGTCAATGCTCAGCCTGAGCATTGACAAATTTCATGGTTTTTTGAAAGATAATGATTAGTGTGCTGATTTGTATTTTTTCCAATAATCAAAGCTGTTGAGTAGGGCAAGCTCAATACCTTGTTCATGGTATTTATACGACACATAAAATCGTTCGATGTAAGCGTAGAAAGATGGGAGACGTTGTTGGAGAGCCGGCCTTTTTTTAGGAGGATGGACACTAACCATTAGGTAACCTATGACTTGTTTATTCTTTTTTGTTTCAGCGACAAAAAAATAGATATTTTTATTGTTTAGCTTCTCCTTCATCATTGATTCCGTAAAAAGTAGATCAATGATTCTGATTTTACTGAAATTGTAATCACTTAAGCTGTATTCGTTCTGCTCTCTCTTGTAATGGCTAATTTTACTGTGGCTGCCTGTTAGTTGCTCGTGACACAGAGCATTGATAGAGGATATGTCGTTGAGCGTCGCTTTTCTTATTAACACCTTAATCTCCTTTTTCCTGTTATCTTTTTGAAGCAAAACGCTAAAATGCGAATTAAAAGATATGTGTGTCCCCTAGTAATTACTAGGGGCTAATAGATGGGGTTGCATATTCGTAATATTCTTTTGCGCGTTGTTTTAAAGCCTGGATTAGCGTATTTGGTAGGTTTCTTTCTTTTATCCAATTTTCAAACACTTCTATTGAGGGAAATGTGACAGAAGAGATTAGGCTTGAGCTTTGAACTAAGTGGTTAAGCCAATAAAGGGTCTGTAGGTCTTCTAGAGGAGTTCTGGGGAGTAGTAGTCTTCCTTTTCTAACTTTTCCTTTGATATAAGGTTTGGCTGAAACCTCAAAGGTTTTACCTTTTGAAAACGGGTCTGGGTCTATCAGGATTGTGCTATATCGTATGTAGAGTAGATATTCCTGCTCTATCTCATCAAGCTCGTTGAAAGAGACTATTTTGTCCTTGGGGATAGTCTTTTCATGTACTCGGTGATGTTCATCATTTAGCAACTGCAGTAGATTAATCGGTTGAGCTGAGTAATGTTCAAGTAGGCGAGAAACTGATTTCCAGTGCAGTAGTAAATCCCTAATCGAACTCATGGTGATTGGCCCTTCTGGGTACAGTTTATACATGTACTTAACTTCGTCTTCCTTAGATAAAATGTGATCTAATGAAAACGTATTGATAATAAAAGCAGGGTGTACATAAGTAGCAATGTTTCTGCCTTCCACACTGAACGAGTTATCTAAAGGGATGACTTGAACATCAATTTTTTCTAAAGCGTTTCGCAAGGCGCTCAATAAACCATCATTGGATTTAGACTGGTAAATATAAACTCGTTTTTTTACTGTTTTGGTTCTGACCGTGAGGACCCTATTTTTGTCCGTCGGGTTAGAAGTAAAATAAGACGTCGCAAAGTAGCTAGAGAAGAGCATTATATTTGGAGAGGCTCCTTTCTTTTTTAACATTCCTTCTAAAATAAGACACCCACCGAGCATTGAGGACATAAGAATGATTTGTTTTAAGTTCTTTAATAAAATTTCAGAAAAGGAAGACAACACATCACAATAGGCGTGAGCTGGAGTGGCTAAAACTAACGTATCCCAAGAGGAGGGAAGGGGAGAGAGCTCTGTATAAAGTTCATTAAACTTAACTAATCCGACTAGTGTCGCTAATTGTGGTTCATTCACCTCACAACAAACAACGTATCCGTGTTGTTTGATTAATCTTTGCCTATTTTCCCACTGAGGGGAGCTTTTGCCGATGAGGGCTATTTTTTGACTAAGAGGAGCCATAATTTGGCTAGTTTGAATGCCGACCGGCCCCGCTCCAGCAACCAATGTGTTCCCTAGTATCATAATGGGCTCTCCATATTTCCATTTTCCTTCTAATTTATATGCTCTAGGTATATTTTTCATTCTCATACCACTACTTTTATAGTGCTACTTTCTAAGTCCATTGTTTATTTAATTATCTTTATTAATTAAAAAAACGGTGATGTCATTTGGTCAGGTTTTCTCATGGCTATGATGCTTTTTTAGAGGGCTTTTAGGTGTTGTTAATATGTTTATTAATATTTAATTTACGCTGAAATTAATACCAAATTTTATTTATTTGATTAATCTTTATTTAAGTTGGGAAGGAGAGGTTTGGGTGTCCGAATAATGGGCTTCTTTAGTTATTTCTAACCAACTTACCCTTAATCGTTGGAAAATGTTTGGAGAGAACCCTATGTCAGCAATTAGCAACAATCAAGAACAGCCTATGGATTCACACTATTTGCCGGAGCCGTATCGAATCCGGGTTATTGAACCAGTTAAAAGAACAACAGAACAAGAGCGAGAGCTGGCGTTAATGAAAGCGGGGTACAATCCTTTTTTGTTAGATAGCGATAAAGTGTTTATCGATTTACTGACCGATAGTGGCACCGGGGCAGTAACGCAGGCCATGCAATCCGCAATGTTGAGAGGTGATGAAGCGTACAGCGGCAGTCGAAGCTATCGGACGCTTAGCCAAACGGTAAAAGATATATTTGGCTATCAGTTTACTATCCCTACACACCAAGGACGTGGCGCTGAACAGTTGTATGTACCTGCCTTGATCAATAAGCGTGAACGAGATAAGGGGCTAGAACGAGAAAAGATGGCCGCATTTTCAAATTACTTTTTTGATACCACTCAAGGGCACACTCAAAAAAATAACTGTCGTGTGATGAATGTGCCTTCTCGTGATGCCTTTAATACTGAAGTTAAGAGAGATTTTAAAGGCAATTTTGACTTGAAAGCGCTCGCGTCTGGCATTGAAGAGATCGGGGCTAAAAATGTGCCCTATATTGTGAGTACGATTACTTGCAATTCTGCAGGTGGTCAGCCAGTTTCTCTTGCCAATTTGAAGGCTGTTTATGAGTTAGCGCAGTTTTATGATATTCCCGTAGTTATGGACTGTGCACGGTTTGCAGAGAACGCCTATTTTGTAAAGCAACGCGAAGAGGGATATGCTGAATGGAGCATTCAAGAGATAACTAGCGAAGCTTTTAAATATGCCGATATCTTTGCTATGTCAGCGAAAAAAGATGCGATGGTTCCTATTGGGGGATTGCTTGCTTTCAAAGATGAAAGCTTGTTAGATGTTCAATTAGAATGCAAAACATTATGCGTGCTATTGGAAGGCTTTCCAACCTATGGCGGGCTTGAAGGCGGTGCTATGGAGCGCCTAGCTGTCGGACTCTATGATGGGATGGAAGAAGATTGGTTAGCTTCCCGTCTTCAGCAAGTTGAATATTTAGTAAATGGTCTTGAAGCGTTAGGGGTTCGTTGCCAGCAAGCTGGCGGTCATGCTGCATTTATTGACGCAGGTGTGCTCTTACCTCATATTCCGCCGGAACAATTCCCTGGGCATGCTTTATCTTGTGAGCTTTATAAAGTGGCGGGTATTCGTGGGGCTGAAATAGGGTCCTTATTGCAAGGGTGTGACCTTGAAACTGGTGAACAACTGCCTTGTCCAGCGGAACTGTTGCGTTTAGCCATTCCCAGAGCAACCTATACGCAAGCTCACCTTGATTACATTATTGCTGCTTTTAAAGAAGTGAAAAAACGCGCCTCATCTATTTCAGGTTTGAAGTTTACTTATGAACCTAAAGTATTGAGACATTTTAACGCTACGTTAGAACCTGCACTCTAAGTTGTACCCCCCTTTGCTGTGAATAAGGGGGGATTTAGTTATTAATAACTAAATTGACGAGGTGTTAGGGGTTTATTGAAGGTTTTTTGCTTGCCTGAACTTGGGAAGAGGCGAGGATTAATTTCAGTTCATCCTTTTTTGTTAAACAGATTTGGCTTGATTGATTATTAAGGTTCACGTTAACAACTTCAAGTTCGTATCGAAAATAGAAATAACTGATTAGTAGGACCGCGAGGGTTGTTGAAGATAAGCCGATGAAAGTCCATTGGTATAATTTTAGATGATTGGTTGCTTTTTTGAGAGGACACGAAAACTTAGAGTGACGTGGTAACTTTATATCTCTCGGCGGGTCTAGTGAGGTTTCAAATTCAGGAATATGAATCTTGTAACCTTTTCTTGGGATGTTGACGATTTTGATGCTATCAAGGTCTAGAACTTTTCTTAGGTTAGTTATCGCGACTGGTAAAGAGTTAGGCCCGATGATATCTGGGCTCCCCCAAGCGGCAATAATTAACTCTTCTTTGGTTGAAATGAGTTGTTCTTTCTTAATCAGAGTTTCAAGGATACAGCTTTCAGGTAGGGTAATTGAAAATGACTTTTGATTGCTAAGCATCAATTGAGCCCCTGATTCATCCCTGTGTAATATACAATTACCTATAGGTAATTGTAGGTTTTCGAGATGCGCTTTTAACATAGTGTTTCTCCATATTTCTAGAGAGCGATGGTTAAGACAGTTAGTTTTTCTAGTGCTTTATATAATGGCTCATTTTTTGAATACTATTTACAAAATTTTGAATAAATTTGAAGTTAAACGAAATATTAGTTAAGGCGTTTTGTTTCATATGAAGCTAAAGGTCAGCTCTTTTCCTCCTTTGTCGTTTAGGTAAAACTGCATCCAACGCCAGTCCTTCTCCTTACAGGCCTTAAAAGTGCAGTGGATATTTTTTCCTTTAACAATATCGTTATCGCAGAAATCTATAAATGATTGAAAAGAGCGGCAGATCAGTGTTTCCATATTAGTAGTCCTTTTGAAAATTTATTCATATACACATCTCTAATTTATCTGTGTAGATGAATGAATTTTAATAAAAAATGATTATTAATAATTTTAGATTACCCATTTGGCAATGGCTAAAATTTAGGCCATTCCTCATAGGATTTTTTTGATAATTTATAAATAAATTATCAAAAAAATCATCTATTTATAGTGATATTTTAGTTTTTTAAAACTGGGGTTTTGGAGGGTTAAACAACAATAAATTTTTGACTAATACTCTCATTCTTCCTGTTTTATATAGTTGCTTCTTCTCTGTCTACGAGATCCCTTGAGCCTGTTATTTTGCTTTTATTCCTCAATTCGTTACGAAAGAATCGGAACTCTTAATCGAGCTGCAGCTATTCATTTTTTGGTGTACTTACTAATCTAATGTTTAGTAGTACAGATTTCATTGCGTTTTGGGGGCGTCTAGCTTGAACTTGGGTCACTAAAAAATAAAATAGGTTAGCTTATGGTCTTTGATGGTCGGCGGAATATTGATTGTTCTAGGGGGTGTAGTGGTCAAAAGTACAGGACACTGGCTGAAGGGCCATTAACTGGTGACAACCCATCATTTTCTTGAGGGCGTTGCCGATTGTAAGGACTCATCAGGTAATAGCCGTTGTCTTTCTTGTCCTGAGCTTGTTCCAGGTAGCTTGTTTCTGGTACCCACTCGGCTTTCAAGCTTCTAAATAACCTTCTATGGGAGTGTTTTCCCAACAATTACCACGAAGGCTCATGCTTTGAGTTGTCCTGGCATCCTTGATATTAATAGAACATCATGTTCTTCGCCGCCCCCGTTTCTTCTAAGCCAGCCCTAAAGTTTTAGATGCTAATTCAGCATTGGACTTATCTGATAAAGGCCAGCCCACAACGCGTCGACTAAATAGGTCAAGCACTACTGCTAAGTAGGCCCACTTCGAACCAGACCTAAGATAAGTAATATCGCCGCACCAAACACTATTTGGAGTACGGATTTTTCTCGTTCTAATCGGTTAATATGGGCTTCTAACTCTTGGATTTTCTTTTACTCAGACGTGAGGGCTTTGGTCGTTGGAGTAACCCTACCTTGCTCAATTTTGAGTTATTCGACCCAGTGTCGTAAAGCTGTTTCACGTATTCCATAGAGCTAGCTGCTTCAGGGATGGAGTCCCCTTGGTCAAGAACCAAGCTTGCAGCATATATTTTTGAATTCAGTAGAAAATGTACGTCTTTGTCGTTTTGCCATTGAACCCCTCATTTATGAGGTCCGGGATCAGGATGCCACTACAGGAGAGAGCCTTTTGGACGTGAGAAGAATTAAGCCTTATCATTATTTATTAATAATAAATTAATGGTCTTTATATTTGGCTAAGATAATAATTCGATTGTTAGGTTCACCTAGAATCAAACACTCTGCACTTAGCCAATTTTTGGGTTATAAGGATGAAGTTACCCTAGGTCAAATAGAATAAGGAAGGAAGTTTCCCAAGCCAACTTGTTCTTGATGGTTTAGTCGCTTGTAGTCATCCTATTTTTTCGATTTGGCGATAGAGGGAGGTGACAAACAAGTGGTTAATTAAAATGATGGAGGTACTTCATCGGCGGGGGGGGGGTAGAGTTTGACGAGGCCAAACTCATTGTAGGGCTTAGTTTTTACTGATTTGGAGACCATTTTCTTTGCATCATCAGTGAGTATTCTATCTTTAGTCTTCCATTATCCTTTCCGCAAGTGCGTTCTGATAAGAGTCATAATTGTATTTGTAACTCTCTAATTTCATGTTGGATATGTGTCAACCTTATTTAGGACGGGTTAGGTGAAAGATAAAGGCTCTAATTTGAGAGAAATACAAATATAATAATAATTCAGAAAAGGCAGAACACATGATGTCCAACATTAGTTTACAAGGCTTAGACAAACTAGATCGTAAAATTCTTTCGAATCTACTCTCCAATGGGCGAGAATCGATTGCTAATCTTTCTCGCAACATCGGCTTGTCGCGAACAGCAGTCGCTGAACGTATCAACAGACTTGAAAAAACCGGTATTATCAAAGGGTATACGGCACAAATAAGAGTAGAAAATGACGGGAGAAAAGCGGCAAGTTATTTGCTGATTTCTTGTGAAAAAGGTAAGAAAAATGATGTAAGTAATGCGTTAAAAGAACTACCTGAAGTCAGACTTACAAGCATTGTTGGTGGTACCTACGACATTATTTCTTTGATTGAAGCACCTGACCTGCAATCAATACACCATTTATGTAATGAGATAGAGTCGTTCAATGGCATTCGCTCTCTCAATACAACAGTAGTGCTACACCAACCAATCAGTCGTTAAAAAGAAAGCCGCTCTTATGAGTAATGCCGATCAGTTAAAGCCAAAGTGATCGGTTGAACGATCCTCCAGAGCTGTCAAAATCCAAGTGTATTTAATGCACTTGGATTTTTTTATGGATGTTTCTCAAGCTCTAAACATAATTAATGATTGGAAACCTAGCAACATTGAAACTTTGTCTGACTTGCTTCCAATTGAACTCATCGACGAATCTTATTCTCTTACTGATACCGTCACGATGAGAAAGAGAAAGTTAACTCTAGAATCCATGGTGTGGCTGCTTGTTGGAATGGCCATCTATAACAATAAGTCCATGAAAGATTTAGTTAACCAACTTGATATTGTACGACCGTACAGGTAAAGCTTTTGTCGCACCAAGTGCGTTGACTCAACGTCGAAAGACGTTGGGTGAAGACGCAATAAAAGCGGTCTTTGAGCGAATGACTACGTCATGGTTGAAAAGCGCACAGTTACCCTAGTGGAATGGGTTAACGCTTCTTGGTGTCGATGGCGTTGTTTGGCGAACGCCCGATAACCCGCAAAATGAAAATGCATTTTCTCGACAAAAAGGGACACAATATCCGCAAGTGAGAATGGTCTGCCAAATGGAACTAAGCAGTCACATTATCACGGCAAGTGCCTTTGATAATTACAATACAAACGAAATGGTATTAGCTGAAAAATTGATAGAAACAACACCAAACCATAGCGTGACAATGTTCGATAAGGGGTTCTATTCTTTAGGCTTATTACATAAATGGCAAGACTCTGGCTCAGAGCGTCATTGGCTTATCCCCCTCAAGAAAAATACACAATATGACATTGTTCAATCTTTAGGGCGAAATGACAAACTTGTTCAATTACACAGTAACCCAAGGGCTAGAAAGCTATGGCCTGATTTACCAAAGTCGATAACCGCTCGACTTGTCACTCGTAAAATTAAAGGAAAAGACTACCAAGTATTAACCTCCATGACGGACTCCCTGCGTTACCCATCAAAAGATATTGCAGGCCTTTATGAACATCGTTGGGAAATAGAGCTAGGCTACCGAGAGCAAAAACAATACATGCTTGGAAACCGTCTTACGCTGCGAAGTCGTTTACCAGAGCTGGTCAAGCAGGAGTTATGGGGCATCTTGCTTACTTACAATTTAATCCGATATCAGATGGTCGAGCTCTGCTTCAATTTAAAGGGAAATTACCTTCCTTATCAACTGAGTTTTAACGGCACATTAGCTCATGTATCGGCGTTACTTGTAGGCTTACCTTACTCAACACCAGGAGCAATACCTCGTCAGTTAAAGGGGTTTCACAACATGGCTGAAAGCTTAATACTTGAAGGGCGAAGGGAAAGAACATTCCCTAGAACAGTTAAGCCTAGACCACAGCCGGTATGCTAAGAACAAAAATGCCGTTCACTCACAAGTGAACGGCATTACCTAATTTGAGAGCCTTTATCTTTTTATAAAGTTGATTGGTGGTGTTTACCTAACACTGATTGGATAGCTTTATCGAGTTCAGCTTGGACATCCTTTGATAAGCGACCAAATTCATACGAAAAGTTTCGACCTTTAACACGCTTACGAGCAAACATACCTTTACTGTCGAACTCTGCTAGAGGAGTAATGACAGCTTTGTCTAATTCTTGCTTGGCTTCAACGATCTTTAACTCAACTTTAATGTAAGCAATCAGAGCGTCTTTAGCGTCTTCTTGGCTCTGCTCAGCCTGAGCGTTGACAGCATTATCGGCTATTTTTTTAATGAAGCTGCTCAAGGCTTTCTTGTCATCGGCGAACGCTTTCATCACCTTAGCCAAGAGGGAGTAATCAGCATGAGACAAGTCGTTAACGACAGGGAATAGGGCAATCAGCTTACTGTCAATACTGGCTGCTTTCAGCGCTCGACCTACCGCTTGACGGCTAATATTTAAGATTTTTGCCGCATCTTCTTGAGTTAGCTCACCGTTCTTCATCAGAGTTTGACATTGCAAACCAATTTCACGCTGGTTGTGCTCTTTGGCGGTTTGCAGCTGCTTAGCCAGCGCTTTGGCATCGGTGGTAGAAAGCTCGTTTTGAGTGACTAGAATTCGGAATGTTTTTACACGACCTTCTTGAAATAAAAACCAAGCACGACGGCGAGAGCCATCAAGAATATCAATGCGACCATTAATTTCTCGGCCAACGGCTGGATAGAACTGCTGAAACTCTAACGAGTTCAAATCTTCCAATGATTCTTTGGTTAACAGAGACTGGTCACGACCATTAACATCAAAGGTCACAAATGAGTTCTGCTTAACTTGTTCGTGTGACAGTGTAACTTCATTGAAAATGGCAGTTGAACCAGAAGCTAATTGCCAAACCATTTTCTGGCCAACAGACTCTAATCCAAACTTAGTTCTAAGGTAGTCTTCAGCGTTTTGCCCGCTTTTCTCTAGCTCGGTGCTGAGTTGACTTGTTAGAGTGTCTAAATTTGCTTTGGCCGCTGATTGCTGCGCTTGAGCTGAACCAGGAGCATTGCCTAAAGGGCTCCCGCCACGTTTCTTCGCCATTATTTGTTCTCCTGTTCACGCCAAACGTTCAGAATATCGCGCAAGATCTGACTTGTAACTTCATAGCTGTTTTGTTGCGCGCTTTGGAAAGTTGCTTTGCTTTTCGGGTATTCACTTTTCGACATATCAAACACCGTCGAGAGTAGGGAAGATGACTGACGAACGGCCTCACTATGCTTAAACTCTTTTGAGTACAAGTAAGGAGAGAAGTTGTCGTACAGGTTGTTCATTAATTCGGTAGTGGTTGAGCTATCACGATGGTTAGTCAGTAAGATCTTCATGAAGTCGTAGCCTTCATGGTTGGCGTTCTCTAACAGGGCCCACACCTGAGGAATGTAGCTGAAGTAAGAGCAGGTAGCATCAATGTCGTTTTCGGTAATCGACAATGGGAAGACCACATTCGTTGCGGCAAAATACGCATTGAAGGTTGCATAACCTAGTGAAGGAGGGGTGTCGATAATAATGATATCAAACTCATCTTTTACACTATCGATGATGTCTTTAAGTAGTGAATAAGGTGAATTTAAGGTTTGACTGAATACTTGCTCATGAAACCAGCCTTCCATCGCTCGGTCACTTTGCGCGGCAGGCAAAATGCGCAGGTTTGGAATGGTAGTTTCAAGAAAGGCTTCAGAGATGACTTGATCAACGGTTTCGCCTTCATCGAGGTCGAACGTTTTCATCATCAAGTCACCAACAGACAAGTTACCTTCTTGCTCGGCTTCGGGCGCGTAGTACATCGATAGCGTGGCTTGGCCATCCATATCGATTAGACCAACACGATACTCTTGATGAAACTCGGTCGCTAAACCTGATGCGATAGTCGCGGCAGAAACGGTTTTACCAACACCGCCTTTTTGGTTCTGGATAACCATCACTTGCGCCTTTTGCTGCTCACTGCGTATGAACTTAGCGTCTTTACGTAGATTATCTGGTAGTAAGTTACGTACCTTGTACATTTCCGCGATATCGATCGACCATTGTGAGTCTTCATGACGACGGGGATCTATCGCAGCGGCGGTAACATACCGATCAAGCGTTTTTGCATCAATGCCAAGGTAGGCCGAGGCTTCTGCTCGGGTAAAGTTACGCAGCTCTTTGCGATGATTGGCCAGTAAACGTTGATTACGACGCTGAATGTAAGCGTCTGCACCGATTTTAAGCGCTTGAAATGTGTTTGTAGTGTTTTGATTATCCATTTCTGCCTCCGGGTAGGGATAAGAAATAGTATATACCTCAATTTTTGATGTTGGTATAAAAAATTGAGGTGTTTTCGATTTTAAATAAATGATTGTGACAGGTTGATAAAGGAGAGCGCTTAAATTACCTATTAATTACGAGTATTCATTTTTCAAATCCCTCTTAATAACTCCTGACTAACAATGAAAGTTGAGCTGAGTCGTACAACTTCGATGAAAAAAAAAGGAAGTTATTGATATGATTGAGAATGTAGCATTTACGAAAAAGACTAAGCGTTTTTGGCTAACGCTTGTGGGATCGGTTGTGTTTGTTACGCCAACGTTGATTCATGCGGCTGAAGACCAGGATTTAAAGGGAGCTGTGGATTATTATGTTTTTGGTTTAACGTCCAGTGAGAGCTTGCCGAACAAAGACAGCAGTGCGGCAGCTGGTATTGCACGGATTACATTGAATTGGCGAGCTTACCAAAAAGAGAGTGATACCGGAGCTTTGCAGCTGAGGGTTGATCATAAGCACGGTTATACAGAGAGTACGCCCTCTGAATTTGTCATGGAGAATGTCGGAGGGTTTGGTGTAATCCAACCAGCTTTTAGTGATATAGGTTTAAGGTTAACGAATCTTTATTGGACACAAACCTTTAATAAACAATCTACTGATATGATGGTTGGTTTTTTAGATGCAACTGATTATGTTGATACTTATCAGTTGGGTAACCCTTACTATGGTTTTTCTAACTTACAGTTTAGTACCGGTTCCGGTTCTATCCCAATCCCAGATGAATCAACATTCGGCGGCGTTCTACGCCATATGATGTCGGAAAACTATTATTTTTATGCAAGTTTCTCTGATGCAAAAGCTGATTCGACTAAGCCTTTCGATGGTGTTGAACAGTTCATCAATGATAATCAATATTTTAAGTCCCTAGAAATAGGTTGGGTGGAGTCGAAAGACGATTTTTATTTGAAGAATTCACACCTAACAGTTTGGCACAGTGATGGAAAAGAGAAAGCTAGCGAAAACTATGGCGCAAATTGGTCGTCCATATATAAAACCGGCTCATGGATACCATTTTTCAGAGCCGGTGTCGCGCAAGGACCTGAGGCTCTATACAAATCTTCGGTCGTGTTTGGTACTGGGTATGAGGCAGGACCTGGCATGCTAGGCATCGCCTTGGGTTGGGCTAAGCCCAACTCTGCTAATGTAGCTGATGACTCTTACAACTCTGAAATCTATTACCGAATGAACTGGGGTGCGCTCTCGTTAACTCCTAATGTTCAATATCTTTATTCTTTACCGAAGAACTCAGAAGCTGATGACAGTTGGATTATTGGTTTAAGAGGTAATCTTCACTTTAGTTTCTAGTCTCTCAAAGCTCTCCCGAGCTTGAAATTCGGAAGAGCTTTTCTTCAATATTGCCCTTATAAATAAATTAATTATTAATAATTAATTTATAAAAAATGCAAAAGTTATTTATTTTTATTTGAGTAGTTAATGACATTGTGGAAATCATGATTGCCAATAAAAAAAGAAGAGAAGGCGATTTCTCTCGAGATAAAATTCAGCAAAAATACAATGTGCTTGAAGGCGCTCGACAAAGAATTTGCTATCTTTTCGACAACTTTAACCATTTCTATGTTTCCTTCTCTGGAGGGAAAGACTCTGGCGTCCTTTTAAATCTGACTATTCAAGAAGCGAAAAAGCGTGGTCGATTACCTGTCGATGTACTCATCGTGGACTTTGAAGCTCAGTATCATGAAACTCATGCCTTCATTGAGCGCATGGTACTGGACGGAGAAATTAACCCCTATTGGGTTTGTTTACCGCTCAGCTTAAGGAATTCAATCTCACAGTTTCAGCCTAAATGGCTTTGTTGGGATCCTGCTAAAGAAGCGCAATGGGTCAGGGACCGACCACCGCATAAAGGCGTGATTTCAAACCCGGATGTATTCCCTTTTTTCCAAAACGGGATGGAGTTTGAAGACTTTGTTTTTAAGTTTGCTCATTGGTACCAAAAGGAAAGGGGTGAGCCAATCGCTGTGTTAATCGGTATACGTGCTGATGAATCTTTACATCGCTTCAATACCATTAAAAATAGGTCCAAAAAAAAATTTTCAGATAAATATTGGACGACTAAAATGCAGCCAAATGTGTATATGGCTTATCCCTTATACGATTGGAAAACTAAAGATATTTGGGTTGCGAATTACCGCTTTAGTTGGGATTACAACCGTATTTACGACTTAATGCATAAGGCCGGCGTCCCTCTTTCACAGCAGCGGCTTTGCCAACCTTTTGGCGATGAGCAAAGAAAAGGGCTGTGGCTATATCAAATATTAGAACCTGATACCTGGCAAAAATTAGTTGCCAGAGTAGAAGGATGTAACTTTGGTGCTCGATACTCAAAAAGTCAGGGGCGTATCCTTGGTTATTATCGCTTTGAATTACCACCGGGGCTTAGCTACCGGCAATACAGTAAATACCTTCTGAAAACCATGCCGCCACATGTAGAAAAACATTACCGAGACCGAATTTTTAAGTTCTTACAGTGGTGGCGTAAAAACGGTCCTCAAAAAGGAGTGACCTGCATCCCTGATTACGCAGAGAGTAAATTGGAATCTAGGAAGCAAGTTCCTAGTTGGAGAAGAATTTGTAAAGTACTGATTAAAAATGACTATTGGTGCCGAGGACTCTCTTTTGGGTACAACAAGTCCTTAGCAAAACAATACCATGCCCTCTATGGAGAAGAAGAGTGATACGAATGGAAAGTGAACCTACTCTAGCTTATCAGCATCGCACCAAGAAGCCGTTGAAATCTATCAATAACACGGACAAACAAGTCATTGATAAGGTCGCAATTTACAATAAAGCAGCCAAAGTACTCATCGAGCTTATTCCTGATTTACCGCCAGCTTGTCATGTTGAAATGATCCCACTTGATGAAATAGAAGCTAATCAATACAACCCAAATAAAATGGCGCCTCCAGAAAGCAAACTCCTAAAAACGTCGATGGAGAAAAATGGTTTAACTATGCCTATTTTGGTTAATCGTTTGAATACTTCGGTCAAAAAATACGTTGTCATCGATGGGTTTCATCGTTATCAATTATTATTGAACCACCCAGAGCTGCAAACCCTAACGGGGTACATCCCCGCGGTGGTCCTTAATTTGCCTGAAGAAAATTGCATATCGACTTCTGTTCGCCATAACCTGGCGCGTGGCTCACACCAAGTTGAACTGATTGCAGATCTGATTATTCAACTCAAAGAGATGGGATGGGCAAATCATAAAATTTGTTACGAATTGGGAATGGATAAAGATGAAGTTCTACGATTACAGCAAGTCACAGGCCTCGCTGCTGCCTTTAAAGATCAAGAATTTTCACAGTCCTGGGAGTAATTGATTTTTTAGCAATCACGCCGTAAACCCTCGCCAGCTCTGAGGGCGGGGAGATAAGGCGAAAGTGCGATAGCACTTTAAGATAGACAGCCCGAAGCAGTTGATATACGACTGTTCATGAATACAGTTAAGGATTTTGAGTGTTAAGAGCAACTAAGGCACGCATTTACCCAACGTAAGAGCAATCTGAGTTTTTAATAGCTCAGTTTGGCGTTGTGCGAACCACAAAGCTCTACATTTAAAGTCGCATATGTACCGCAAGCTTCCGAAAATGAAACCTGTAGAGGCGAACATTCACCGTGAAATTGTAGGTAAAGTTAAAAGTATTACTGTCAGGTTGAGTAAAACAGGTAAGTTCTACGCATCTATCCTTGTTGATGATGGAGTGGAAGCGCCTAGTTTGCTTCATACAGTGAGTAAGGTGACAGGTATTGATCTTGGTCTGTCTCACTTTACTATTGAATCGAACGGCAGAAAGACAGCTAACCCCAGATTTATAAAGCGTGCTGAGAAGAACCTCAGACGTAAGCAGAAGTAGTTATCTCGTAAAGCTAGATTGCTATTAGCTAAATGCGATGAAAAAGTCGCTAACGCTCGCGCTGATTTTCAACACAAACTCTCTCGAACTCTCGTAGACAAAAACCACGCTGACCCCCCAAAAGATAGACGTTATTCTGTTAAGTGTAAGTGGTCAACATTTCGGACACTGATTTAAGCCTATTTTCGGCATTTACTGGCGACAGCCCATGAGTTGCGTGCTGAGGCCGAGGCCGATTGTAGTAACTCATCAAGTAATAGCTCATATCTTTCCTTGCCTGAAATTGTGGCATCAGGCTTATCTGATAAAGACCATTCCACAACGCGTCGGCTTAAGTAGGTCTACTTCGAACCAGACCCAATCTAAGTAAGATCATCGCGTCTAGCCTCTCCAATTTTGCATGTTTATATCGATGCGAACCTGGCTGATTACTCATTAACCAGCTTCACGCATTCTCTGACGAACCTTAAATCCCCCCCGATTTTGACACCTTCTGCACTCAACATCGAAACAATATTTTTTAGTTAGGTTAACTAGGTAGAAATATTAGGCTAATTTAGAATTTAATTAATATGTCATTCCTAAAATTAAGTTCTAGATTCTAGGTTCTAGCGCTTTTTTGTGCCTCCTAGCTTGTAAGGGGAGCAGTCTAAAAGAGCAATTGAACTAAAGAAAAGAAAGGTATTTATTTATGTCTAGTATGAAACAGGTAAGGAGCACAACCCCGCCTTCAATGATTGGAGGAGCCTGTATTGTCGCTTGTATTTGCGTCGGCGCTGGTATGCTTGGACTTCCCGCTGCAGGGGCTGGGGTCTGGACCATCGGTGCTTTAATGGCTTTGCTCTTCACTATGCTCATTATGACAACCAGTGGTTGTCTGTTACTCGAAGTTTTAAAAGATTATCCATACAGGTCGTCTTTTTCTTCCATCACAAAAGATTTGTTAGGAAAAGAGGTTAATTTTTTTAATAACTTAATGATCTACTTTGTGGGAGGGATTTTACTGTACGCTTACATCACTTCATCTGGACTGATCATTAAGGAGTACTTTGGCCTTTCCCCTAAACTAGCTTCTATCCTTTTTGTGCTTATCTTTTCTGGACTAGTTTGGCATTCAACAAAAACAGTTGACCGCATTTCCATGGTGTTGATGCTATTTATGATTATCAGCTTTATTTTTGGGACTGCTGGCCTTTGGTTTAATGTTAATCTTGTTACTTTGTTGGATACTGCTCACTTAAAGTTTGAGTATGCGCAATACGTATGGGGGTTTTTCCCTATTGCTTTAACTTCATTTGGATACCAGCACAGCGTCTCCACTCTGCGAGACTACTACCTTGATGAAAGGCTCGCACAAAGGGCGATTGTAGGCGGAACGCTCATGGCGTTCTTTATCTACACCATTTGGCTATTAAGTATCTATGGTAATTTACCAAGAATTAGCTTCGGCCCTATAATTGCAGAAGGTGGAAATATAGACATCTTACTCATCAGCTTAAAAGCAGTGTTGGCTGAAGAAACCCTATCAAATGTCATTAGTGCTTTTTCAGCGGCGGCCATTTTGTCGAGTTTTATTGGGGTAGGGTTGGGTGTGTTTGATTTTTTGGCCGATCTTTTTCAATTTGATGCTACCTCCAAAGGAAGAACCAAGACCTGGGCGGTTACATTTATTCCGCCTCTTATTTTTTCTCTTCTTTTTCCTTTTGGTTTTCTTAGCGCAATTGGTTATGCAGCGTCTGCCGCTGCGATTTGGGCATGTATCGTACCGGCATTGTTAGTAAGGAAATCGAGACTACAAAGACCAGCGTTTAACAACCTTGAAGAGAGTGAAGAAGATCAGAAAAAATCGAAGGCTTACCAAGTGCCTGGAGGAGAGTTGGTGTTGGTTGGTGTGTTTATCTACGGTGTGAGCATCATCGTTATCAACGTACTAGTCCTGTTCGAAGCGCTGCCCGTTTTTGACGGCGTCTAGCCTTATTAATTTTAAAATTACCCATCCAAAAGATTCAAATCACGGTCAAGGACGAGCAACCCGAGCGCTGAGGGGCGTGGTTATTTGCCGATCGAGCCCTATTAGGACGGTTTTAAAATAAACTCTAGCGGCAAAATCTTGGGTTCCGAGTAAATTTAAATAAAGTAAGCATGAACAAGAAGGATTAGTGATGAAAGTGAGTGTCTATATCGATCAAGTGTTGTTCAAACAAGCACTCAGAGCCGCCAAAAGCTCTGGACTGACCCCGTCCCAAACCATTGCCCATTGGGCGGCAATGGGTCAATTCATGGAAACCAAATCCCTCGGATCGCTGAGGCTCATACAGAGTGGCCCTAGAAAGAAGTAAATTTCCAGCGTTTTCATCGCTCTGGCGAAACCTTGGAGCCCCAGTAAACATCGTTAATAAAGACATTGAAAAGCCGAGCCAGCCCTCGGCCTTTCGATAGCGTTGCCGACGGAACTTGAATGTTCCGTACACAGATGGCCAGAGAAGAATGGCTCTTATGGATGTTTGAAATTCTTGAGAACCAAGTGATAGACAGAAACTCTGAAGCGCCGGCGGATTGCGTGGTGATTTCTGGCGCAATTTTACTCGACGTCCAAAAGAAATGAAGCGTTGGGAAGTATGAATAGAACTCCCCATGCTCCTTGGTGAGCGCAGTTAATTCGGGGACGGTTAGCTTTGCTAAATCCTTGCAATAACGGTCATATTGTCTACCAACACTGTCATTTTTCTCGCACCATCTTGTTGTCGAAAATTTGCATAATGTCCGTCCATCGGGGCATTCTACTCTAGCGCTTGAATGCTTTTTGCGTAAGACCGCACCACATTATATTTCATCTCATTAACGGTATAATTGAGTTTTTTAAAATCCAAACTTGGGGAAGAACTAAAATACTTACCGTTTGTGTCGCCAAGTTAAGCCTTCTATCACTTTAAGCAATCGCTTTTCGTATTGTTCCGCTCCGTCTCATTAAGTGAGCAACACATTTTCAGCGGTGGTGTTCGTGATAGTTAATAACGGGCTGATGAGCCTCTGGGCCTCAACAGAAAACGTCACTTTGCCTTGTTTTATAACGATAATTTTTCCCGTCTCAGCCGTATAGCCGTGGGGTCGTTCATTAAGGTAAACTGATCACGGTCGAGTACTTCAAGAGCGTCTTGAGACGTTTTTAGTTCAACGGTTAGTTCAGCTGAACTAAAGATGCACACCTTTAGCTTGGTAAAAAACACGGCAAGGATTAACCACGAATTCACGAGAATTGAGGTGTTTAAGATCAGGAGGAAGACGCCCCGCCCAGACTCGGGAAATTAGCTGAGGCGTTCGACTCTTTCGAAGATGTTTTGAACGAGTTGTTTGGCAGCGAGCAGGTTTTCAAGGGCAATGTATTCCGCGAATTATTGAGAGTCGATAACGCGGGCTCACTCCAAATCCCTTCAGCCATTTTGACATTTTTCCTTGCTTCATCAGGACCCAGTGCTTTGCCTTTGAGATTGCGAGTTCACCGCCAGCAAGCCCTTCGAGAATAGCCAAACGGTTTTGCATAAACTGGTGTCCACATCAACCAGATACGTAGAGGGGGTCCCATGTTCGGTGAACAGCACTGGCTAGGTCTGTGAGGGTTTTGGTCGCTTGACGCTTAAGGGAAGTAATAAGCTCGACTTTCATGAGAAGGACTCCAACAGAAGACTCAAGTGATACTATTGAATCACTTGAGTCTAGTAAGTTTAGTGGAGAGAAATGCAAAGCGTTGGGAGTTACACTAAACAGTTTGTTATGCCTTTAATTGATAGGTCGCCTTTGAGGTGTATTCTGCCACACCTAAAATGCTAAAAACCCCGCCTATTGTTGTAAAATTGCACGCCCCTTCTTTTGCACAAGCAGAGAGGTTTTTATTAAACCAAGCTCTCGTAAAATAACCCGATTCTTTTAAATGTACGTAAGCGAACTGGAATTCAGAGAGAGTCACTCCTTTTTCATAGAAAGACGCTTTTTTAGAATGAGAGGGAATACGATAGATTAACGCCTCTTCACCTCTTCGTATGCCGAGACCTTTGATTACAAAGTCAGTTTTCATTTCTGGTTTTTGAATAACTCGACCTACTTCTTTAGCCAGTTCTCGGATGACCTTTTCCATTTTTCCTCCTGAGGTATAGATGGCCTTGTTAGGTGTCTTATTTTCGATGTTTTAGTAGTTCTACAACATGCTCTTTAATTTTGCTATCGCAAGGAAGTTGAGCACAGTACCTTCTTGAAACCAATAGAAGGTACTATCTAAGTTTGATTTTAAGGAATCAATTTGCTCAGTAGTTAAGCGTACCAAATATGCTCTCATTCGGATTTTTCGCGCTGTTGATGACAATTACGACATAGGCACCCTGGAGCTAAAAAATTACGAAACGTTAACGGCTAAGGTGCGACAGCAACGGCCTCTATCTCAATCATGGCATTGAGAGGGAGTTTTGACACTTCGATACAGGTTCTTGCGGGAAAATAATTGGCACCATGTTTAATGAAAAAATCATTATAAATTTCATTCACAATTGAAAAGCTCACCATATCGGTAAGATAAACGGTTGTTTTCACTACGTCTGACACATCAGTATTCGCATGTAGCAAAATGGCTCTCATGTTCTCTAGGCATTGAGTCGTTTGTTTTTCAAGGCAGGATTTAACCATCAAGCCTGATTGTGAGTGAAGCGGTAGCTGTCCGGAAGTGAAAATTAGCCCTCCAGAAATCACCCCTTGAGAGTATGGGCCAATAGCTTTAGGGGCTGACTGAGTTTCAATTATTTTTCGCATATTATTTAACCATAGGTTTTTGATGAATCAACAAAGCTATAGGATTGGGTAAAAAAACACTTATTATTTAACTATAATTAAAAATGAGATTTGAAGGGAACGGAGAAGCTAGGCAAGACAATTGCTTGCTTAGACCACTCACTAACTTTTAAATATCCTTTCCTTACTCCCTCTTGGCAGCACTGTTTTCATTGTGAAAATCGCGTAGCGTTCATTTCACTTTTATGATGGAGGAGAAAAGTGGCTGACAACCAAAGCACGCTAAAACTCAACCAAGTGAATTTAAAATAAAGGCGTAAAGTAGACCGCCCCGTATAAACCTTACCTCTCCTTAAACCCTCTACGCTGATAATCAATAAATAGTGAAAAAATCACTAGATACCCCACTTGCAACGCAATAATACTAATATCAACCGCCTCCCAAGGGTTAAAGTGAAGCTGAGTGCTTAAATAATAGACAAGATCATAAAGTAAAATAAACAGGTTATGGCAAGCATGAATGACAATGACTACTCCTAGGCGGCGATATCGCTCAAAGACCCAACATAGAAACGCCCCAGACATAAATGCGTCCAGCGCCCACTGGTGTATTGAAGCAAATATTAAGCTTGAGAGTAATGCGGCGTTAGTAACCCCAAAAATGGACCTGAAAATAACAAACAACAAATAACGAAACAGGAGCTCCTCTATCACGGGAGAAATGAGCACACCGTCTAGAGCGCTTCGCAACACACTCGACCAATCAATTACTCCATCAGAGGCCGAAAATAAAGGGGTAAAATTGTAGGATTGGGCCTGCCAAGATCCCGGGGAAAACCAATCAAAAATAATATATTGAAGATAATTTGATACGGAATTTAATGAAATCACCCCAATCAATATCAACGCGCCTTCACCCCATGTACATACGTTTCTGGGCCAAGAGGTTAAGTACTGCTTCCAATGCTTATCTCGCCGAGCACTAACAAATAGCACGAAAAAAGCGATAACAGGTAGAAAATAGTAGGCGAAAGCAGAGTAGAGTGCTCGATCCAAAGTCGGATTTAATGCCCACTCTCGGGTAATGCTCAGGTAGTAATCAAGCAGGACATAACTTGGAAAGAAATAGCCTATGTAAACCACCACCACAGCTGAAATCATTAACCGCATCGTAAACTCCAAAAAATTAATAACCATAAGGCAGTTTTTGCCGCTTTTATCATGTTGGTCGTTTAAGCTCACTTCGCGAACGTGCTGCGCTGGTAAGGCTCACTATAACGAGCCCTTTGCAAGAGAGGTGCACTCTATCAAGCGAATCTGGGAGCTAGCTTTTAATCCCACGGCCTAGGGTTACCCCCCAAAATTTTCCAACCTTATGAAGAGTAATTAATAATTTCATAGTTAAATTCCCCCTCTATTTAACTGGAGAGCGAAACCAATGTTTTAGGTTTTAAAGGAGTTATCTTCCCAAATAAATTGAATGGAATGTTAGAGTTTTTTCTATGGTTTAATTATTTAATTATAGGTAATTAAATAAAAATTTAATTTTTTGAATCGGTCATTGAAGCAGCCCAATTCATGGATGTGGGTAAGTCTACGTGGGTTCGCTAACTAAAAGCAAAACGCCAGGAAAAACTCCGAAATTCTCACTTAGGACGCCTGAACATTTAGGTTGGCTCATTTGTCCGGATTATACTTGTATCAGCCTCAGAGCAAAGCAAGTCGAGGTCTCATGCAAGACAAAAACGTGCGTAGAGATAAGTGCTCCCGATCTTACTCAAACAAATACGGGGAGCTGGAGGCGGTGCTTATGACGCGAGATTGCGCCGCTTTCTTGGAACGTGGTCACCCTAGAGCTATTGATTCTAGTTGCTATGAAGACTGGGATGAAAAAAGGGGCGAGGTTGGGAAGACATCAAAACTATACAAAGAACCCCCTACTTTAGTCGGTGGTTTAGGGCTAGAATCACAAGCGCGAGGGTTCAACCGTGAAGGGTCTGAGACGCAGGGGGCGCTGGCATACTGGTTCCTTCGCTGCCATTTTTGAGTCTTACACTCAAACCAGGACCTCGATTCGTCCCTGACCAGTAATTTATCCTGAGCGCCTAGACTCGCACGATAAACATATTACCGTATGTATTAAATAACCCTTTTAACTCCTTTTTTTTGTAAAACCAATATTTTCTCCGCCGAGGCTATTTAGGAATATTTTTGATGGTGAGTTGATAAACATCTTCCTACTCCCAGTATCGAAGCTCTCAAGACATGAAGATCCAGTAACTCTACATGTGAACACATTCACGTCGATTGTGTGAGTGGTGATACCTCCATCTTCAGCTGTCGTGACTGTCGTGCTGCCAACCGCAACCCCTGACAACCAGCCAGTAGGTGTCATCGTTGCCGTGCTCAGCTCATTCGACGTCCACGTCAAGGAATCGCTTACATCGTATGAAGTGTTATCGCTGTATGTTGCCGTCGCCATTAATGACCTTCCACAACGGAATTTATGAGGGGGTGACCGCAAGCGAGGTGAGGACCGCAGCGGTAAGCAATGGCTCTTCGGGAGCGAGAACTATTGCTGATCTGGTGATAAATCAAGGCGTAGCTCTGAGCCGTTATCTAGCAACAAAGCTAATGAAAACGCTTGGTTCGATTAGCTGTCAATTACCGAGACATCAGTATAGGAAAGCCTAAAGGGGCTACATTCCACAGCGAGCAAGATAGTCACTAGATGAGTAGAAAATATCGTCAGTTACTGTGGCGTTTTCAGATAAAACAAAGTTTATCTCGACGAGGAAATTGCTGGGAGAATGCTCCAATGGAACGTTTCTTTAGAAGCTTAAAGACGGAGTGGATCCCAACAGTAGGTTATCGTAGCTTTTCTGAGGCTCAACAATAAATTATCCAATACATCATTGGCTATTACAGCCAATTGAGGCCACATCACTATAATGGTGGCCTCACACCTAATGAATCAGAGAGATTGTCTTGGGTACCCTCTAAAACCGTGGCCAATTTCAGTTGACCACTACACATAGCAAAAAATTATAAGCAACCTACTTTTGTAGGTTTGATACTAGGATGAATAACTGTCCCATTAGTATGGGCTAGAGACACTGGTTCAGTTTCTAGAACTGTGCACTTAGGTCCTAAGCGCTTATATATTTTAGGATGCATCTGAGAGAGAATCGAGGTAAAACTTTTATAGTCAGGACTTTCTAAATGCACCGCGCGACAAGTTCCAATAGGAAAGTACGTATGTATTGCCTCAGGGGCTAAAGCCGAATCCTCATAGATGTCACTTAGCTTTACTTTTACCGGGTTCAACTCACATCCCTCAAACGTCCCATTTTTCTTGTACCTATAGTCACTAGGCTTCTCTGTTAAAGGATTAAAAGTATGGCCATAGTAAGAGTCTGTACAATTTCCTCCAATATACTTGTTGTCCTTGTCATAAAGACATAAGCGCGTACGCATGATTAAGCTGTTGTAGCAAGACGGGACTCTAAGATTTCTTACGGTGGTTTTCTTGCCTATTGGTATGAAACCACCTCTGGACCCCTGACAAGTTGCGCTCGTTCCACCGGAATCAAAATATTGATAACCCAACTTCCCACCTCTCAGAGAATCTAAAATGAGGTCATCAAGATAGGTGAGCTCCCGAGTATCTTTCTCTCTAAGTATAGGGTAGAGAAATGCTTGATCACTCAATTGTGGTCCCTCATAAAATGTCACGTAACTATTTGATAAATCGATCGCTCTAGCATTAAAGGAGAGAAAAAAACAACTCAAATAGAACAGTATTCTTGTCCTTGTGTACATATATTACTACCTTTGATTAAAATCAGTTAAACGAGGCTCCACCTAACTCTTAATGCAGACCGAATACTAATAAATTAACTATCAATTATGTTTTCCTTACAAGTGAGTCCAATCGAGTATTGAGAATGACATTTCTTTGATTTTACTAGTCTTTTAAATCAAAAATTTTGCGATTAGGTGGTGGGTTGGCATTAATTGAAGCGATAGCAAGATAAGAAAGTTTAGATTATTGTTATTTTTAGCCTGTATTTTGGGGGTGACAGGACCCCTGTAAAAGAGAAATTTGATATTAATGTAAATACAGTGTGGTTAAATCTACACCCCAACCCCTGCAATCGTGGGTCGGCTGACATTTTGGATTGATGAAAAAGTGATCCAACAATGGCAACGGACCAAGCAAGGTGATCGTGGAAGACCTCGTTTGTTTAGCTAATCACTTTACCGGAGCAAAAGGTAGCCTCATCACCCCTCTAGAATTGTCTGAGGCTGGCTTTGAGATGAAGAACGTCCTATTTCGAAGGCGTGGCCAGAACGCTTGCGCTTCCTCACTCCTTTCACTGACTTTAATTAAGTTCGAGTAAAGGCTTATTGTCTTATGTGCCTATTTCCCTTTCGACTCACATCATTTGATGGGCTCACAGGCTGTTAACCGTGATCGTTCTGAACCCCAATGACAAGGGTATATGAACGCTTCGCGCCCTTGTCCTTGAGAACCAAGAACGTTTGCCGGACAGCCAAGCGGCTCCATAAAAGTGATACTCAAACAGAAAGGAAACTCCTCATGGTACAACGACACTCAAGCCTAACTCTCTCTAAATCAAAGTTCAGCGACCAGCGTTTCGCCGCTGGGCACGAAAGCTCACCAAAAAATGATGTCTCTAGATCTTTGGCGGTCTTGAAGTTGCGCTATCAAGTCAAAAAGTGTCGTGATGAGGCGAAAAGAAAGTCTGATTGGGTTTCCAAAATCCAGCGTTTAAAAATGTTCAGTCGTCGTCAGTCGCCAGAGCAACAGGCTGATATCGCGTCGTTAAAAGGCCAAGGGTTCGTTGAAGCTATCAAGCAGCAGTTTCCGCAATTGGTGTCGCGTCGTTTTGCTTTCCATGAAATCCGTGACTTTTTCATTGAATTAAATGGCGCTGGCTTTGGTGAATGGTTTCTTCACGAGCGAGCGGATCACATTATTCTGTACACCACTTACGGGTCTGTGTTTCCAGCGTTGCGATTCGTGCAAACGGAGGAGGGGACGTTTAAGTGCTCAGGGTTTTGTTTTGATGTGCGTTTTGGCGTTTAGAGGGTCACATGAAAATACGTTCTACGGTTTCCTCTGACATATCCAGGCACGTGATTTGGGTGAATTCAATCGACTTCTTAATACTAAAGGCACCGGGGGGAGGGGTGAGTATCAGAGTGTGTGACTGTGCTACCACCATTAAACAAATGCGAGAAGACGACGCCTATGCGAAGAAAACGGAAAAGACGACAGAAACAACCTCCGAGCATCGCGCGTCGGCCAAAGGTTTACTCTCTTGTCTGTATAACGATTAAGGTCGGCTGATGCGCGACGGCATCAAACCCTCATAAGGTAAGGCCATCAATAGGTCTGAATTTTGTTTCGATATTCCAGTCGTTTTCGGCATTCAATCGGTTCGGGTTTGTTATACGAGCAACGCTTTTGCTCTTTGTGAGCACCAGGCGATTATGCGTATTGTAACTACCAAGTAACTTTGTCTTGGAGTGGTGATTTTTTCAAAACTTACTGAATCCTAAAAAGGACATCAAGCCACTACTTGCAGTTGCCAAGAAATCGCGTAAATACCACTGGTTGAAGCAAGATGATTCAACCGTCTTGCAGCAATCTGTACTCAATCGTCACCAAGCCTTTGATAACTTCTTTAATCCGAAGTTGAAAGCCAAGTACCCACATTCAAACGTAGACACGGTAAGCAATCGAGCTATCACTGTGTTGGTGTAAAAGTCTTTGATGGTGCATCAAACTCCCGAAAATAAAGCCTGTAGAGGCGAATAATCACCGTGAGATTGTAGGCAAGGTTAAGAGCATTACGTTAAGCAAGGTAACTGGTATTGATCTAGGTCTATTTCATTTTGCTATTGAATCGAACGGTAGAAAGACAGCTAACCCAAGATTTGTAAAACGTGCTGAGAAGAATCTCAGACGAAAGCAGCGTCAGCTATCTAGAAAAGCAAAAGGCAGTGCCAATCGAGCAAAACTAGATTGCTCGTTGCCAAATGCCACGAAAAAGTGGCTAACGCTCGTGCTGATTTTCAACATAAGCTTTCTCGAACTCTCGTTGACGAAAACCAAGCGGTGATAATTGAGACATTGAAATCAACAAACATGATGAAAAGCCGCAAACTGGCGAAACACATAGCGGACGCCTCATGGCATAGTTTTGTCTTTAAGTTGGAGTACAAACTAAAAGAGCAAGGCAAATATCTAGTTAAACTAAATCAGTGGGATGCAAGCTCTAAACGTGCTGTTGTTGCGGTCATAAAGTGGAAGAAATGCCCTTATCGGTTTGCAAGTGGGATTGTCCATCAGGCGGCACTACAGACATAAATCGTGACTTAAACGCCGCCCTTAATATCCGTGATAAAGGCCTTCTAGAATTAAAGGCGGTTGGATAATCGTCTCTGCTTATGGAAGCTGCGTAAGTCTTGATACTATCGAGCAATGGCTAACGAAATAAGAAGCATCGCCCAATAGGCGGTGAGTAGTCACTTAGATAGATATGCTGAAAACCCAAGCAAACGAGGGAAGAGCTCCTAGTTTTTTAAGGACTTAATAGCATTTTTCTAGCTAGGCATAGACCTTCGGATCTTGTCACTTTGGGCAAAAAGTAAAAATAGAGTAAAGCAGATGATGGCAAGTCCTAAAGATATTCCTAGTATTAATAAGCTTTCTTCACATATTAGAGGTAAGGCTATTGATAAAAAAGCGAGCAGGACAACAAATAGTTCACATCCTCCCCCGAAAATAGGATGCTGATGACGAAATACTGCCCATTGATAAACCATTGTTGATAATCTCCTTGCAGCTGAGCTCAGCTTAGTTCTTTCTCTTTAGTTAAAATACGTTAACACTATCAATACTGTATGGGGGGGGATTTTTATTATTTATTTTTAATTAATTATCTGCCAATTTTAAACGCTAAAGTTAGTACTATTTGAAAGCGAAATACAGGGTTTATTCATGATTATATTTATAAATAAAGATAATTAATTAAAAATATAAAATCATTGCTTTATGTTAAATAATTGATTAATTATCTTAAATGATTGTCATTTCCTCTGCTATTAATCGAATTTATAAGAATCATTTTTAATTTATAACCATACTAGCTATAGCCATGAATAAAATTATCTCCCTTTATATATTAATTATACTCTTCTTGGCAGGTTGTAATTTAGAATTGTCAGAAGAGGTTGATGTAAAACCAGCAATAACATTAGAACGGATCGATATTAGCGTCTCCTCATCAGGAATTCGGGGAACAAGTAAATTAACGATGAGGAAGGGGAACAAAAAAGCTTTCGTCGCAGTAGGTTATTATTCTGATCACTCTTCAAAGGTGCTAACTGATTTAAGCATTTGGCGCTCTAATAACAAGAACATTGGATATTTTGTAGAACCGGGACAATTAATTGGCAAAGCGTTAGGATTTATAAAGATCACAGCCACTAAAGATGGAGTCACCAGTAACACAGTGGACGTGGAGGTGACCAATGCCATCGTCACCTCGCTCACCGTCACGCCTTCACAGGTCTTAGTCGCGAAAGGTCAAACACAACAGTTACTTGCAACAGCGACCTACAGTGATGGGACCTCATCAGATGTCAGCCGTTCGGTCACGTGGACACCGGATGAACCACAGACAGCAACGGTCACGCCTACTGGTTTATTGTCTGGGGACACAGTCGCCACCACGACGGTTGAGGCTTTCCTAGACGGAGTCACCAGTAACACAGTGGACGTGGAGGTCTATGCATGTAGGAGTACGGGAGCTTCATGTCTTGACATCTTCGATACTGGTAGTGGGAAATTGTTTACAAATTCACCATCCAAAACGTTCCTAGATAGTAGAGGAGGCAGTACAAATAAAGGTTTTACACAAGAAATAGGAACTTCAGGTCCTACTGGGGATTTCTATATTTTCGATTGGAATAACGCAGATTCATTGTGTGACACATATAATTCCAAGAGTATTGCAGGACGAACCAACTGGCGTTTAGCTACTGTGAATGAGTTAAGGGGACTATTCAACACAAATGGAAATATGTTTACTGCTCGTGGCTGGGCAGTCAGGATAAATTACTGGACATCAACGTCTCGTGGTCCGGGCTATGCCAATATATCTCTCAGAAATGGTCACTCTGGGCTCACTATGCCGAGCGACGACTATCTTTACGCATCGTGTGTCTCTGTTCCTTAGCGGCAAACGTCTGAGTCTTAGATTTCTCTCTCAAAACCACCTACCTCGGTAGGTGGTTATATTAGTGATTTTAATAAAGTGCTTGGCAGGTACTTTAATACATTAGTTAGTTATCAAGATAAAACCTAGGCAGATAGATATTGAGATGAACTGGTAGTCTTCTTCGATGAAATAACCTACCAGAAGTGCCGAAGTATATTGATGATGTCAGCTAACTTAAATATCTTGGTTATACCTATTATTGGTATTGTTTCTGGATATTACCTTCTAAAAGAGGGTGTTTTAGGTTTTGACTTATTAGGTATAAGTTTTTTGTTGTCGGCAATTGCCATCTGTAGTGGATAAGGGCATTTGGCCAACAACATGCAGGGTGGTCGTATGGTTGTAATACTAGAAGTAATCCGCAAAGTCAGGATGTTCTATGGTTCGTAACTCAGAAGTGTCCAGCTTCGTGCTGACAGGGTAGATCACATTTTACCCGTGGCAGCTAGATTAGTAAAAACACTGACACGGTTTTGGTCCAAAGCTTGCCATCTTGATTTTGGGTCGAAAAATCCCGTAAGAAATTTCACTCTACATATAGTGTTAAGCGAGATCTAACTCTGAGATAATTTCTTGCAGAATGAGCTTGGATTCACTATCTAATCCTGTCAAAGGGGTTGGTAAACATGGGGATTCAGCATAGCCTAATATTTCTGCCGCACTGACCATCACCCTCATGGCACCGAGATTATCTGAGAACAATTGCCACAGTCTGTCATATCTTAGAGAGAGTTCTTTCGCTTGCGCAGGGGAAGAAATTTTGGCTTGCTTAAATAAGTATAGAGCGGTGAGTGGGAACAAACCTGCTAGGACGGAATACCAAACGTCACATCCTGCTTGAATGCCATTTGAAGCGAATACGTCACCACTAACTCCAATCGTTACATTGCCTGGCAGTAGTTTTCTGAGAGCTTGAACTCGGCATCCACCCTGATCTTCAAATTGCGCACCAGGGAACTTTATTGACTGCACCATTTTTAGCTTTGCAATCTCAGCATGGAGTTCGTGACTAAAGGTAAAATGGGTAGCAGCTGGGTTGTCGTATACACAGATAGGTACCGAAACGCTCTCCGATACACGTCGATAGAGTTCATAGACTTCTTCATCGAATAACCGATGATAAGAAATAGGCGCGAGTAAAAGACCTTTTACGCCGAGCTGCTCTGCTTGCTCAGCATTAGCAAGCACATCCCTTAATCGTAGCGACCCGATGCCAGCCAAGACAGGAATTTCTCCTGCCATTTCAACTGCTGTAGCAATCGCGTTATGTTTCTCTGATGCGTTTAAATACGGATATAAACCTGTTGACCCTAAGGCACATATAGAATCAACCCTTGCGTTAATTAAACGGCCAAGAATCTGACTATAAGCGGTCACGTCGATTCGTTCATCCGACATCGGGGTGATCGGGAAAGCACTGATTCCTTTAAATATCATAGATAAATTCCTTTCATTATGTGTGTTTACCGAGTGTTATGCGACCATAATGAGCCTATCGCAAATACATTAAACAGGATGGTAAAGATAGACAATGATCTGCACAGCCAAGACTGGACACCAAATTAAGTGACTTTCCATACCTGTAGTTATTCATGACTTTCTAATTTAGCAAAGGTACTGATTTATTTTTGTCCAGAAACTTCATAGGCTAAATTTTTATCCGTCACTTTTTATCTCGAAAGCCGTCAACAAAAGTAAGCTATTCCCAACGGATGAAGTGGCAGGGAAGACGATCTTCTTAGCGATCCAGGATGTCTCCGTACAATGGACGATGCCCATATAAGCAAATGGCGACAAGTTCTGAACCGCTTTATAATTATGTTCGAAGACCGATTAACTGCTTATAGGTAACCAGGGCAGTTACAAAGAATCCTTTATATATACAGGCTTTGGGGCTTTATCAATAATCGACTGCACAAATATATCAACGCATTCAGGCGTAAGTGGTAGGCTTAGTGATGGTTCGGTTATCTCAAGTTCCAGCAGCAGCGGCCGACCATTTTTACCTTCAATGAAGTCTAATCTCGCGTACAGAAGTGGTTGAGAAAGACCAAGATTGCTTTGTACTAACCTCAATATACGCTTCGCCAACGCCTTCTCTTCACTATTCGCTTCTTTTAGCTTGCGAAATTCCATGTCCGGCGTTTTAGTCTCACCACGTTGTGCGAGCAAAGGTTCCTTCTTAATCGCATGTGAGTACGTATGATCAAAGTAAATCATGTTCGTTTCACCATGCTCTTCAATCGTATGTAGGTATGGTTGAATAATGACGCCCTTACCTAGTCCTAATAGGTAACGCACATGCTGAGTTATTTTGTCTAAATCTTCGATGGACAGACGAATGACACCGAATGAATAGGCACCAACTGTTGGTTTAATCACGACTTCGTGAACTTTCCAGTAGTTATCTTGAAGATTAGCAACGGCTGCTTGAATCTCAGTTTCTGAGTAGATGATTTCTGTCGGGACAATTGGGACACCCTGCTTCTCGAGTTGTTTCAAATAACTCTTGTCTGAGTTCCATCTGATCACCGATAGAGGATTGAGCAGTACTGAACAATTTTCAACTTGTTGGCAAAATTCAATGAATGGCTCAATTTTCTCCATATAGGTCCACGGTGAGCGCAGGACAACCACATCATACATAGCCCAATCGTGGTTGGGGCTATCCCAAAATATCACATCAACTTCCACGTCAGTACGCTTAAAAGCGTCCAGAATATAAGGCATATCATAGTCGACAGCTAGGCTATCACTATCTGAGACTAAAGCGACTTTCTTTGTTGCGAGCATTTAACTATTCCTTTTACTACCAGGGAAGAAGGGATTCCATGTGAATAAACTGACCACTCACTAAGCTGTCAGCATCAAGTGCCACTTTTATCGCTGTGAGGGCTCCTTCTTTTGGGGTTAACATCCCATCGCCATCGTTTAAGTCGGTCTTTGTATAGCCGGGATGGATGCTATTTACCGTTATCGAGGTATCTCGAAGCTCATAGGCGAGGTGAGCAGTCCAAGAATTGAGGGCACTTTTTGAGGCACTGTACGCTGGTAGAGATTTAAATTCATCCGTGTATGCGTATGATTTGGTGTCACTATGTAACGTCACCGATCCCAATAAGCTCGATACATTGAGGATTTTTCCTTTCATTGAGCGCTTGAGTAAAGGTAAAAAGCTGCGGGTTACGTTTACCGTACCAAACAAATTTGTATTGAACGTTTCAAACCATTTTATGAGTGGTTGTTCAGACGGCGGTGTGCCATATTCTTCAACCCTTATTGCTGCGTTGTTTATAAGTATATCGACCTTACCAAACAAGGTTTCAACGATATGGACGGCTTCTTTGATAGATTTGTCGTCGGTAATGTCCATACATAAGCAATAGACTTCGATACCTTGGAGGTTCAGGTTAGCAGCAGCCTCTTTAATTGCTGCTGCTTTTCTACCAGCAAGCAGTACCTTATGACCTTGCTTGCCAAGTTCTGCTGCAATTTCAAAACCGATCCCTCTGTTTGCTCCTGTAATGAGCGAAATCTGTGAGTCTGACATTCAGCCTTCCTAGCTCTTAACTTTCATAAAGTGAGTTTGTTTCTTCCCTTCTATCAACTTTCCGACGACAATAATGAAACAAAGAGCCAGTAGAAGTGTTAGAAAACTGAGTATCGCCATCCAGTTACCGAAGCGCTGCGCTATGAATCCGGACGTAATTACAGGTATCGAAAATCCGACATAAGAATAGATGTACATGCCAGCCGTAGAGCTTGCCTTGTCGATGTTATGGTTACTCGTAAACTTAAGTAGCCCCGCCATATATGTGAAACCATAACTTGAAAGGCTAGTGCAACTGGCTCCGAAAAGAATGATCGTGATAGATTCATGATAGTAGCCAAGTGCTATGAGGCTAAACCCAAATACCGTAAAGAAACATCCCAATATTAGGCTTGAGTTTGGGTGCAAGCGTTTAGCAATGTGTTGAGTCAAAAAACCAGTGCAAATAGATAGGAAAACCATTAAGCCAGTCCAATCGCTTAAACCCATCTCATTGAGAAGTATTGGTACGATTGCGATGACCATACCCGTTGTAGCCCAAGCTAACATCATGCCTAAACCATACGACCACGTGTTGGTGGGGAAGCAAGGCAATGTAATGAGTTTGAGATTTGGTTTTATGGTTTGGTTGCTCGGCAATCGAACCAGCAACAACAACAACAAAGAAACGAGTAGAAATAGACTGAGGTAACTGTATGGCAGCACTGTCATGCCAGCTACGTTTAGGCTCACACTTGTCGCAAGTGCACCACTACCAAACCCCAACGACGTAGACGCGGCCACTAGCAACGTACCAAATTTTTGTTCTCGTTCATCAATAAGGTCGTATATATACGCTGAGACTGAGGTTGTGGTTAAGGCGGTAGCAACACCCAATAGCAGTCTTGCGACAAATAACGAGGTCCAATTTGGCTGAATGACGAGCAATGCCGTTGCCCCCGCACTTAACAATAGTGCAAGGAATATGGGTTGCTTCCTACCTACTTTATTTGAAATACCCCCTAGCATTAATAGAGTAGGCAATAGACCCAATACATAGGCAGCAAAGGCGATGGCGACCGCCGCGGGGCCCATGTTACTGTTTTCGGCATAAACACTGTAAAGAGGTGCTTGAAGGTTTACAGAGTAGGTCACACAGAACATGACCAACGCCAACACACTTAATGAAATTCGTTTTTCCATACGAGTATTCCTTTCGTTGATAATTATCGTTGATAGCGTTTACATGTCACGTGTACTATTAACATAAATCCAGTATTTAGAGGGTGAACTATGCATTACATTCAGCTGTTATAGACTCTTCGCTCCAAGTTGTAATAAAAGGGTCCGTTTCTTCATTACCAAGTTGATCAAACAACTCAGTAGACAAATATCTTTCTCCTGTATCTGGTGCCATTGCCAATATCACGCTTCCTTTAGATGCAGATTTAGCCACTTCTAAAGCTGTAGCTACCGTTGCCCCGGCAGAGATACCAACAAGAATGCCTTCGTGACGAGCTAAGTCACGTGCCGTCGTGATCCCCAAATTTCCATCAACAGTGACAAGGTTATCCACCACACTCTTATCCAGCACACTTGGTATGAAATCTGGGGTCCAACCTTGGATGGGGTGAACTTTCCATTGGTCCTTTGCGAGGATCTGAGCACCTTTAGGTTCTGGGACGACAATTTCAACCTCCGGTCGTGCCACCTTCAGCATCTGTCCAATACCCGTAAGAGTTCCGCTTGTACCAAAGCCTGTGACAAAGTAATCCAAACGCTTACCAGAAAAATCACTGAGTATCTCACTTGCTGTCGTTTCACGATGATAAGCAGGGTTAGCTGGATTATCGAACTGGCGGGGTCTGAACCATCCATTCTGAGCTGCAAGCTGGTCGGCAATTCGATTACCGCCGCTACTACCTTGTTCACTTGGGAACAAGATGACTTCACCACCGTAAGCGCGAATTAGCTTCCTGCGTTCTAGCGAATATCCATCCCCCATTACGGCGATAAATTTGTATCCTCTGGCTGCGGCAACCATGGCCAAGGCAATTCCAACATTACCTGAAGTGCATTCAATAATTGTGTCGTCTTTCTTGAGCAAACCTTTTGTTTCAGCGTCTAACACGATTGAGAGTGCAAGCCTATCTTTGACTGAACCAGCTGGGTTGAAAGACTCCACTTTGACATAAACCTCGACTCCCTTTGGAGCAAGATTGTTTAGTTTGACAATTGGAGTGCATCCAACAGTTTCTGTTATTGAGTTATATAAAGGCATCTACGTTCTCTCGTTAGTTTTTATTTGAAGGGACACAGTCTTGGTCGTTTCACACTAGCTTCTTGCAACTGATACTGACGCCATTCGAGGTTTTCTTCTTCTCCATAAAACCCCAACTCAGTTGGCATCACTCCGTTGTTGTATTTTTTGACACGATTTCGAATACGCTCTCGAGCCTGCCTGCCACCTTTCGTTTCACCATTAGCGACCATGTCAAAGACCTCCCTTGCGTTAATCACAAAATTAAGGCGTGAGCCGAGATTCCGATTTCTAAGCACTTGATGCTTGTCTGAGCTCATGTTGATAAACAGTTCGACACCATTAAAGCAGTATGTCCATTTAGATGCCTCGGGGTCGATAGGTATATGCCTAGGCCATTGAGCGACATCGTGCTCATGCGTCCAATTTAAGACTTCCCAACCAAGCTTGTGGTGCGGTGCCATTGAAAGTGAAAGGTCCGGAGAAAAAAACACCACTAATGGCGAGAACATACGCTTATTAACTGGAGTGGAATTCAACATGTCCGTATAAGCAATCAGTCCATGCAAAAACGGGTAGTAAGTGTTGTGTTCATCCGACTCACAAAACAGCACTTGGATAGTCTTAGAGTTCCACGCTCTGCGGCTAAACAGGCAAGGGAACTCAGGGGGCGCTGACTCTCTTACTGAATTCTTCCCACGCTTCCTTCTTCCAGTTTGAAAACTGATTCAGTTCTTGCAACAGTTCTGCATGTGTATACAAGGTTTTATGTTGCTCATTAGGCGCAAGAGCCGCAGGGTTAGTTTTGATGATTTCCATGACTTAAACTCTTATTTTTTTTGAATAGCGCATCCACGGCTTGAATGATGAGATCTAGTCCTTCTGTATTGGCTACTGACGAGTGGCTATCTGCACAGAACTCAGCAAGTTCTAAGCCCATAATTTGGTTGTTAGGAAGTGACTCGAATAGATCCAATAATTGGGCGACTTTCAAGCCTCCCTCGACTTTGAAGTCAGCGGAAATCTGCCCCGGGTCCATAACGTCCCAATCCACATGAACCCAGACTTTGGAATCACCAATGAATTTGATGACTGACTCTGGCGTCAGAGTTGAAGGGGGAAAGTGCATGAGACCTGCATTATTAACGTTGTTAAGTTCTTTTTCATCGATGTCATGTACGCCAATTAAAGCAACATTATTAGGTTTAACTCCCGCGCCAAAACCGCTATCCCACAGGCCGCATGTAGCAGCCAATACCATCCCGCCGAGATAACCGGTTTCTGTCGTTTCAGGGGTATTAAAGTCACTGTGTGCATCGATCCATAGGACCTTTATGTCAGGAAAAGTCGATGCAACAACGGGCAGTGTCGCTAAGCTCGCTGAGCAGGTATTTGATGCAAATAGGACAGGGCTATCGCCAGTGGCTAGTAAATGGGAGATTTTTGTCTGCAACAGAGCGAGGGTCTTTCGAGATTCCTGGAGTGCAACACTCCAATCATCCGATTTCGTAGGCGATCGTTGCCCTACGTAGTTAGGTGTAATGTCATAATATAGAGCAAGTTTATTTGCTGTGAGCTTTGCGCCCTCGAGCATACGATCTGCTCTGTCCGCGACACGTCCTTGAGAGCAGAGTATTTGAAAAGGCATTTAGAAAGACGTCAATATATTAAAAATGAAGTCTTTTTATAGCTCAGCTAGATAAATATAAAAAAATAATAATGATTATTTATTATCAAAATAACTTTCAATATTAATTGAATTAATAAAACCCCATATATTATAAGGGTTTTTATTGACTTTCCGTATTCTCGTTTTAACGTGTTGTAGGTGAGTAAATTTGGCCACTAGGCTAGAGGTTTTACAAGACCTTAAATAATTCATGAAATATTAATTTAATAAAACGTGTAACTCAGAAATGTCCGTGCGACCTGAAGTCGTATGAAACGTTGTTCACCACGAAGGGTGAACCATCTGTACTACCAGATGCCCCTAGGAGCCTGAATAAAGAAGCGGCTCTGACAATGTAACGAAGCTTGGTTGTTGACTGAGCTGGAAGAATCGTTAGAGGACGTTCCTCCTGACAACCACAAGTCGGGTGAGTGCTAGGGGGGCAATATGATGAATATAATGAATCCATTTAAGGCGCGTTATATGATGAAGCAGCGGAAGTGGTTAATACGCTGTAGCCAAAAGGCAACGAGAGTCGGGAAGAGATTGGACATTACTCTTTCGTGGTCATTGCACTCTCCGCACCATTGTGGGCATCTAAGTTGACATTTTATGCGGCATACGGAACAGGGCAAGCCTGTATATCTCCCTATGGGAAAGCAGCCTGTAAAGGTTGCCGATAGGTATGCAGGTAAAGGAGGTTAGAAAAAGCGAATGCTACTTTGTAATGAAGTAGATACAGGTTATATCTGGCGCGAAAGCGAGCTGACTTCTAACTGGTCTCCCGTTGCGAGATAGCTTGAAGAACTTTATTAAAGAAGAAAAACAAATGATGATTTCGAATAAAATCAGTGCGTCTTCTGACAGCGAACCGTGGTTTCTTATTCATTAAATGGCCATTGGGGCAGTTTTAAAGCTTTAAGTGTGTATCGCAAAGGTAATTTTGTTACTGGGTGCTTAACGATGCCTTTGTGGAGGCTTGAGCCGTATGCAGTGAAAGTTGCACGTACGGTTCTGAGGAGGGAGGCATCTGGGAACAGGTGCCGCCTATCCGACAGAGGCGTTTTAGCGATAATCGCCGTTAACTGTAATTTCGTCATTTTTAGCCTGTATTCTGGAGTTAAAGTGCTCCTGGATAAGAGTAACTTGGCGTTCATGTAAAAACAGTGTGTTCAAATCTACACCCCTTTCAAGAGGGGCGTTTTTCATCGATAATTTAGGCTCTTAGCGAAAACAAATAGTAATCGGGAAGTATTCCAAAAAATGCCCCTGTATTTTCAATTTTTCACCACACAGCCAAGTTAAAAGATTTTCGCTTCTTAAGCTCAATAAGCCATGAACCAAAATATTTTTCGACCGACTTATCTTTCCATAAAATTGACCTTGCGGCATGGATAAATAGCGTTCTCAGTTCTTTATTTCCTCTTTTTGATATTCCAAGTAGCGTTAACTGGCTTTGTTGCGTAATTCAATGGAACTAAATCAAGAACCTACGATCTGATCAGCTACGTTCACTACTTCTCGTAGCTCTATGCCTAAACCTCTTTACAAAACAACCAACTGGAAGCAATACAACCAATCACTCATTAACCGTGGCTCTCTGACCTTTTGGATTGATGAAGAGGCGATAGCGGGTGGGCGCAAAGCAAACAGAATAAGCGCGGTAGGCCACGTCGATTCAGTGATTTAGCTATCACGACAGCACTCATGGTGAAACGCGTGTTTTCTATGCCACTGAGAGCGTTGCAAGGATTTATCAACTCGATATTTAGACTGGCCCATGTTCCATTAAGCTGTCCGCATTACACCTGCATCAGTCGTAGAGCAAAGCAAGTTGAGGTCTCATTTAAGACAAAAACGAAAGGAGCGATACAGCACCTAGCCATTGATGCGACTGGCCTAAAGGTTTATGGCGAAGGTGAATGGAAAGTCAAAAAACACGGGACAGATGGCAAGCGTAGAGTCTGGCGAAAGCTTCATATTGCCGTCGATACAAGCACTCATGTAATTATTGCAGCCGAGCTAAGTTTATCGACGGTTAGAGATGGGGAAGTACTCTCGAACTTACTGAAACAAACACGCCGAAGTATCCTTGAGGTGTCTGGTGATGGTACTTACGACACGAGAGCATGTCACGCTGCTATTAAGATTAAGCGAGCCGTTGCGCTTATTCCCCCAAGAGAAGGGGCTGCCTTCTGGGAGCGTGGTCATCCTCGAAATCTCGCCGTGGGTTGCCAGAAGTTATACGGCTCAAATAAGTATTGGAAAGAGCGGTATGGATACCACAAACGTTCACTCTCAGAAACAGCGATGTATCGAGTTAAACAGTTGCTAGGAGGGCAACTGAGCTTAAGAAATTACAATTCACAGGTAGGTGAAACTTACGCGATGATAAAAGCGTTGAACAAGCTTACTGGGTTAGGTATGCCTGAAACTTGTCGTATTGACTAAAAAGTATGCGAAACGGGGTGCATCTATCTCTAAATTTAATTACGCAACAAAGCCTTCCCTACTCTCTTTGATTAGTTTGTTTTCTAGGTGGTACTCAGATCATTGAATAATATTTTTTTTCTTTAGCGAGAGGGAAATAGATGTTGTTATTATTATAAGAACGCCACATGTGCTCATCCAACTAGGGATTTCATACCAAAAAATAACCCCCCAAAGTATATTGAAGACCAAGCCGATATAGCGGGTGACTGCAACTACAGCGGCGTTTTCATGACTGAATGCCTTTGTTAGGAAAATTTGCCCAATGAGCGAAACAAGACCAATGGCAATTAGATAAATCCACGCAATTCCCTGTGGAACCACAAACTCATCCCTCATCAAGTAACCGGATACCAACATCGAAGTGAAAAGAAAATAAAACACAATCTCGTAAATATGGTGCCTCTTACTCAGGTGGCGAATAGTGATAGAGGCAGCCGCCGCAAAAAAAGCACTCGCCACCCCTGAGAGGGCATACAAATTAAATGTGTCGAAGCTAAATGGATTTACAATTAAGGTAACTCCAACCAAAGTGAGCGGAAAAAGGAATGCTACTTTTTTAGGGGCTTTTTCTCCCAAAATTAGGTTGGAAAGTAATATAACGAAGAACGGGGACAGGTAAGCCAAAATCACGGCGTCCGCTAGCGGCATGTGGGTAATCGCGTACACAAAAGCGAGCAGATAAAACGCCCCAAACAGGCCACGAAGCAAAAGCATTGGTATGCCCGTGGTAGAAAACCTGATACTCGCTTTCCACATTAAACCTAAAATCAGAACGGTTCCTATTGCGCTTCGGAAGAAGACAATTTCAGAGCTTGGAATCGTCAAACTGGCCGCTTTAATAAGTGCGTTCATGACACTAAAAATGAACGCAGAAAATATAGTTAACGCTACACCGTTGTTCATGATGGGTTTCTTTAAAGGTCGTATGATAGACGCACCCAACCAAGGTATTGGTGCGCTTGAGTGCGGGACTCTTCAATCAAATGGTGAGGGAGTTGAGAGCTACTTAACCAAGATTCGAATATACCTAGCACACGGTTAACGCTCGGTAATGCAATCCCATGCGCTCTGCCTAAGACTTGAAGCCAGTAAAGATTCTGTATATCTTCTTTAGGTATTCGAGGTAAAGACAACTTGCCTTTTTCCACCTTACCTTTGGCATAGGGCACGGCAGAGAAGTTGAAGTAGCACCCATTTTCATCCGGCTTAGAAAAAGGATCGATCAGAATCGCGCTGTATCGTACGTAAACCAAATATTCCTGCGCTATTGGAGTGAGCGACATAAACTGCTCAATTTGACGACGACGAATGGTTTCTGGATGCACAGGGTAGTTGTCATCATTGAGAAATTGTAACAAGTTAAATGGTGTTCCGTTAAAGTGAAGTATCAATCTTGATATATCGCGCCATAGCTCAACCAAAATGTGGATGGTTTCGGTTGTGATCGGTCCCTCAGGGAAAAGTTTGTACATGTACTTAACTTCTCTCGTCTCACTTAAGATATGATTGAGCGAGAAAGGGGTCATAAAAAATGCGGGATGAACGAAAGAGGTAATGTTTCGTCCTTCTACGCTAAACCCATTTTCCAACTCGACAACTTCAACACCGATATCCGCTAAAGTTTGAGTCAGTAGCTCTAGGACAGGGCATTTTTCTTTACTTGAGTAAGCATAAATACGTTTTTTAACCGCTTTGGTAAGGACACGAACGCCAGCTTGTTCCGTTATAAATTTAGTGGCCGCAAAGTAATTGGAAAATATCAGTACGTTGGGGGTTAAATTCAGTTCTGAAAACAAGCCTTTTACAATCCGGTGCCCACCAAATAAGGATGAAATGAGGACTACTATTTTTGTGGAACTCAAACACGATTTAGGTAAAGCCAATAGAACCGCTGAATAAGCATGAGATGGGGTGCCCAGAACCAACGTATCCCATTGTCCGCTTACATCGCGTAAATCTTCAAAAACCGCATCAAATATCACCTGCCCAGCCATTCGCTTCAAAGAGGATTTGGCAGCGAAAATATGCGCAATACGTTCGTTGTGTAAGCTTTCGAACATCGGCTGCCAGCGCTCTGATGAGCGGTTTACTAACCCAAGTTGCTCGCACTGGTTTCTGATGATTTTTGCTGTCTGAAATGCGGCTGGCCCTGTGCCAACGATTAACACTTTTCCTAATGAAAGAGTCATTTTGCGCGCTCCATCAAGACGGTGTCATATATCGCTGCATCGTTATGGATCTGTTGTGTTTCCCACCCATCCATTAGGTTTGGGTTGAAAGGGTAATTGAAGGCGGACTTTAAACCATTACCGAATCGAACTAATACTCGGTGAGAGTGGTTAAGATGAGGTCTAAGCTGTCTGAGTTGTTCCCATTTATGTTCCACTAAAGAGGCTACTACAACATGAGTTGGCCGGAAAGAGGCAAACTCAGTGATTAGATCTTTGCAGCTAAAAGTGGTTGACAAGTTGAGTTGGTTGGCCATTTTCACTGCCTGCTCATCAAGATCTATACCGTGCACGAGAGCGCCTGTGCTCTGAGATATAGTGAAAGCAGAAACCGGATAGGACCCTGAGCCAATAAACAGGACTCGAGAGTTGCTTTCAATTCCTGCTTTTTTTAGTTCAATTTTTGTGTTTTCAGAAAGTTGGTATAAATATTCGCTGATGTCGATTTGATGCTCTCTGGCACACTGAGACTGATGTTTTTCCAATAAACACAGAGCTTTTACAGCAGTTTCACGAAGCTGCTTGATTAAACGATCGTACTCAGGGGTCATATCAAAATCATCGCTAATGGTTTTAAAATTTTCTTGCAAAATCCAAGCGCAAAACTCATCAATTTTTTCTTGCAAAAGGACAAAACATTCACAATTTTCAAGGCTGTAATGAGTCAGGGTTTGAATTTGAGATTCAAACGTGGATAGAGAAACTAATAAGTGATATTGCCTTTTATTCATTGCCATAAGAATGCCTAATCTGTTTTAAGGGCTCGAACTGGGGTGACGTGGGTATGTCCATGAACGCAACAACCTACGTCCACATGAATCTGATAGATTTTCCCCAGCCTTTCAGAATCGAGCACGTCTTCTGGTTTACCGCAATATTGAACTTCACCATCATTCATTAAGAGAAGATGGTCGCAGTATCGAGCAGCGAGAGAGAGGTCGTGTAGGACCGCAATTGTGATGATATTTTTGGCTCGGGTATATTGACGAACAAGGTCTAAAATTTGGACTTGATGCTTGAGATCTAAGGCGCTTGTTGGTTCATCTAAGAGCAATATCTTGGGCTCAGCAACAAGAGATTGCGCCAGTGAAACCAGCTGTTGCTGACCACCGCTTAGTTGAGAAAACTGTCTAAGGGCGAGATTTCTCAAACCTAGATAATCAAGGATGGCGTCTGCTTTTTGTTCTTGTTCAAATGTGATGTTCCAGCTCAGTTGATGAACCAAGCCCAGTAAGACAAACTCAATAACCGTTAATTGACAGGGAGATTTGTTGAGTTGACATAGGTACGAGAAGGATTGTAGCGGTAATCTCAGCCCGTCCTCCCCACTTGAATTAATCTTCCCATCAGAAGGAATGATGCCCATGATAGCTTTGAGCAATGTCGTTTTTCCTGCGCCATTGGGCCCTAAAATGGCGGTAAATTTGCCACCCAAAAAGTGGGCATCTACCTTCTTTAAAACGAGTTTTCTTCCAATTGGAACGGCAAGATTTTCTATTGAAAGCGACGTCATTAGATAAACCTCCTGCTTATCAGAAAATAAAGAAGGATCGGCACACCGACTAAGGAGGTGACGATACCAATTGGTATGATAGTGCCTGGGACAATCAACTTAGCAACAAGAGACGAGGTACATAAAAGCAACGCTCCCATTAATGCCGCCAAAGGTAAGTAGAAACGCTGATCTTCGCCTATTAGCATTCTTGCTAGGTGAGGAGCAACCAAACCAATGAAACCAATGGTTCCGACAAACGACACTGCTCCTGCAGTTAATAAGGAACACAGTAAAAACATCTGTAGTCTTAACTTGCTGGTCTTTATTCCCAAGGCGAGTGCACGCTCTTCGCCTAAAGTGAGGGCGGTGAGTGCCCATACCTTAGATAACGCAAAGACCAAACCGAACAGGAAAACGGCTCCTGAAACAAAGAAGGACAACCAACTCGCCTTCAGTAGACTGCCAAATAACCAAAAAACAATTTGCTGCAGCACTTCTGGTGATGCCAAATATTGAATTAATGACTGTAAAGCCTGGAAAAAGAAGAGAACGACAATACCTGCCAAAATCAGGATTTTTGCGTCCATATGTCGGCTGCGACCAATTATATAGATCGCCATACTCGCTAATCCAGATGTCAAGAAAGCGGCAAACGGCACGCCTAACCAATGCAAACCAAATACTGAAAAACCGGTTAAAAAAGCTATGGCTGCACCAAATCCAGCAGCAGCAGAGATACCAAGGGTATACGGACTGGCAAGTGGGTTGGCTAAGAGGGTTTGCATTAGACCGCCAGCGAGGCCGAGTGAGGCGCCAACCATAAGACAGGTGAGAGTGATGGGTAACCGAAGTTGCCAGACAATAAGTGTTGATAAGCTGTCACCAGAGGGACCACCTAGGAGGGCTTCAACAACTTGTTCAATGCCTAGCCACGATGAGCCAGTACCAAGATCGAATAAAGCGGAAAAACTCGTTGCCAGAAAAGCGCCTAGCAAAATCTTAATTCTTTGCTTCTGCATTCTTTGATAAATAGCGCCGCTGGAATGATTCAGGTCAGACGATGCTTTCATGCTTTCATTCATGAGTTACGCCCACCTGAATCATGAAAGTGCCTTTGAGCGCTTGCGGCATGTAGTTCCTAAAAAATTCTTGGTGCAATTTCTTAGGTTCAATATCTTTAAATGCTTCTGGGTAAATAGACTTTGCTAGATACAACAAGAAAACGTGGTCGTAAATAGTACGTGTTCCTGAGTGGTATATACCGTAGACGTCACCATTTTTAACTGCCGTCAGTTGATTCCAGCCAGCACGATTTAGGTAGGGGCGGTATCTAGTTTGCGCTTCTTCCATTGTGCTGTTGAAACCAAGCAGGGCGCTGTCGTTATGTTTAACCCAGTGAGCACCGGATATAAAGATCACTTCTGGATCTTGACTCAAGATATATTCAGGCGTTAGGTGGGCAGAACCTTCAAACATCCCATGGGCAAGGTTATCGGCCCCCGCCATTGTCAAAAGGTTGCCCCACATTGTCGTCGAGTAAGATTTACCGTATTCATTTGGTCCACCTGTACCTGCTTCCACATACACACGGCGTGCCGTGTGGTTTTCCAGATGCCTCGTAACACGTTGTTTAACCATGTTTACTGTGTTTTCGTATTCCGTTGCAATCGATGAAGCGCGTCCTTCTGTCCCCATTACTCTGCCTATAACACGTGTGCTAATGACGTGTTTTTCAAGCGTTTGAGCATTGAAGTCTACAACGACAACTCTGATACCATTCTTTTCAAGTATTTCAACTTTTTCACCAAGGGATTGATATTGCCACGCCGCAAGAAGTGCAACATCAGGTTTAGTTAACAAGAGTTTTTCGAAATCAAAAGTACCTGTATAAAGAGAACCTGAATCAATAATCGTTTCTAACTCAGGAATGATTTTTTTATAGGTGGTCCATTGAGATTGACGGTAATCTTTCCAAGAGTGTCTTGGGAAAATAGCCACTTTTTTGTAAGCATCTGGTCCAGCGATCGCTAGGTAATCCTCAAAATAAAAACCTAGGAAAATTTTTTCTGCCGGCTTTTCTAAAGAGATGTTTCTACCGAGCACGTCTTTGAACTGAAGAGCTGTAGAAGCAGAGGCCATGTCACCCAAAGCCAAAGTTGCCAAAAAAAGTGCTTTTACTTTTAAAAGGTGTCCTTTCATTCCCTCGACCTCAAATAGAACATTAATTGTTATAATGTAACAATGGTTCTAGGGTTGAAAAGATATATATTTATTATTTATATCTATTAAATATAAATAATAAAGCTAGGTGGATTTGTTGTTGCGTAATTCAATGGAACTAAATCAAGAACCTACGATATGATCAGCTACGTCCACCCTCTCTCGTAGCTCTATGTCTAAACCTCGTTACAAAACAACCAACAGGAAGCAATACAACCAATCGCTCATTAACCGTGGCTCTCTGACTTTTTGGATTGATGAAGAGGCAATAAGCGGTTGGGCGCAAAGCAAACAGAATAAGCGCGGTAGGCCACGTCGATTCAGTGATTTAGCTATCACGACAGCACTCATGAAAAGTCAAAAAACACGAGACGGATGGCAAGCGTAGAGTCTGGCGATGGCGCGTACGACACGAGAGTGTGCCACGCTGCTATTAAGATTAAGCGAGCCGTTGCGCTTATTCCCCCAAGAGAAGGAGCAGCCTTCTGGGAGCGTGG
>NZ_JBFRST010000001.1:0-2565 GCF_041473705.1 Vibrio sp. 10N.222.55.B11 | reverse complement strand
CCTCGAAATCTCGCCGTGGGTTGCCAGAAGTTATACGGCTCAAATAAGTATTGGAAAGAGCGGTATGGATACCACAGACGTTCACTATCAGAAACAGTGATGTATCGAGTAAAACAGTTGTTAGGAGGGCGATTGAGCTTAAGAAATTACAATTCACAGGTGGGTGAAACTTACGCGATGATAAAACCGTTGAACAAGCTTACTGGGTTAGGTATGCCTGAAACTTGTCGTATTGACTAAAAAGCATGAGAAACGGGGAGACTCTGTTTCTAAACTGAATTACGCAACAAAGCCAATAATTATTGCGAAGGTGTAAATAATTTCTTGGCTTAATTAAAATTGATTTACGCTAGAAAGGCATTGTGTCATTAACGCACTATAACTAAATATCTTGATATAACTACTCTAAGTGGCAAAGGGTAGAGCACACATATGAATAATTTAATAAAGCACCGCACGGTTTTCATCACCGTTTGATTTGGATTTACATGGCTCGCACCACGTATGAAGGATTTTGATATTTCTTTGTTGCGTAATTCAGTTGAACTAAGTTATCGGAACCGATTAAGAGAAACGGATGTGCTATTTGGAGAAATAGTACATCACTGCGCTGAAGTGATGACTAAGGTGAGGTCTCAAAAAAGTGAGGTAAGGACGATATCTGTTTTTATTCCTACTGAAAAATACGACAAGTGTTTGCCTTACTTATAGACGTATATACATTAACTTAGAAACTGGCTTGACTGATTTGGGGCTAACTCTAACAAGTTAGAGCTTAATCGAGCGCTTGAGACCATTAATGCTCGTTTTGAAAAAGGGACGCTGACCTTTGGCTCTCAAAAGGGAGGTTACAGTGAGCAAGGTGGCAGTATCGATATACCCATTCTAGTGACTTACTTACGGGTAAATGTATTTAAAGAATCCTCATTCTTGGCTTCTTATCTCTTAGCTTATTGCTTCTTAGTTTTTTACGTGGGGTGAGAAATAATGAGGTGCTCTTTCCTTAGGCGTGATCCTTCGGGCAAGGCTTTCTCTTGGAGCTTTCATCTATGGCCTAGATTGGCATCACCCTAGTGAGCCACTGCGTGCCGCACCAGAAGGTGCTTCTCTACAAGCTCCTATCGATACAACCCTAAACGCCTGCGCCTCGTCAGTCTTCCTCGTTGCTGTTCGTCGTACCTCCTCACTCATTTCACTGACCTCCATTAAGTTCGAGTAAGGGCTTGTTGCCTTATGTGCCGATTTCCCTTTCGACTTGCATCATTTGATGGGGCTCGCAGGCTGTTTACCGTGCTCGCTCAGAGCCCCAATAACAAGGGTATATGAACGCTTCGCGCCCTTGTTATTGATAACCATGAGCGCTTGCCGGACAGCCAAGCGGCTCCATAAAAGTGATACTCAAACAAAAAGGAAACTCCTCATGGCACAACGAAACTCAAGCCCAACTCTCTCTAAATCGATGTTCAGCGACCAGCGTTTCGCCGCTGGGCACGAAAGCTCACCAAAAAATGATATCTCCTGCCAGGTCGTTGAACGTGCAGTGCGTTCGACCGTTTCCGCGACTGTTTCAAAGGGACTTATTTGGGTGAATTCAACGGACTTTAATTCGAGCGTTCGAGCGGTTAAAGTGCATGAGATTTTACTTAATGAGTTTGGTTATACCGACTCTTTGATCTTGGAGGAAGGAAATAAAGGAAAAGGGGTGAGTATTGGCGTATGTGATAGAGCTACGACTGTGAAACAGATGCGAGAAGATTACGCCTATGCGAAAAAAGAAGAGAGAAACGTTGAAACGACCGCTAAGCATCAAGCGAGAGCGAAAGATCTTCTGACTATCTTGTATGGCCAATAACACGGACTGAGCGCCGACCATCACGACTTTAAATATTAAAAGGGATCTATTATGTCTGTACTTGCTAACTACTCTAATCACAGCCTTTTCTCTGTAGAAGAAAAAGATATCTTGCACCATGCCGCGAGCATTTTAAAATCTAAGTTGTTTGTGTCAGAGCAGACGCCACTCAATTCCCCTAAATTGGTGAAGTCATTTTGTCAGGCTTCACTTGCTTCCAATGAAAGCGAAGTGTTTGGGGTGATCTTTCTTGATAGTCAGCATCGAGTTTTACGCACAAAAGAGATGTTTAACGGCACCATTGACACCGCATCCGTTTACCCGCGTGAAGTGGTCAAAGAGTCACTGGCCACAAATGCAAGCGCGGTCATTTTTTATCATAACCATCCCAGCGGTGATGCCACACCCAGTCAAGCCGATCGACGTATTACTCGACGACTGACCGACGCGTTAGCCTTGGTTGATATTCGAGTTCTCGATCATTTCGTGGTGTCTTTTGAAGATGTGGTGTCGTTTGTGGAGCGTGGTTGGATATAGCCATTAGTGAAACATGTCTCTCATTTACGCCTATTCTGGCGTGAATGACTTCCTCATCATAATGCTATAAACTGTAAGCAATTAAATAAGGTTTCTACTATGTCTGAATCAAGCAAAGTCACATTAAGCGTTGAAGAGCTGATCAACCTAACCGCTCATGCTGCCACTCAAGAGCA